>CAZPNT010000001.1:0-32595 GCA_964588055.1 uncultured Candidatus Poseidoniales archaeon
CTCCCCCGGAGCGGCAAAGAACACAGGGGAATGGGTGGCTCATAAACATTTCGTAGATATTGGAGCAGTTCACTGGAAATAGGGGTATTCGGAAGTGTTTTTCCACTGCAAATTAGACGCCTCGCAGTGCACGTATTCTCTTCCTCATCTCTGAGTCTCTTCCAGAATCGGGGTCTCTTCCTGGGAGCCGTTTGAAACGACGCCGAACAACATCCTTCTCGATTACATGGATGCATCCAGCATCGTCACCTAGGCAAATCGTATTTTCCGTACCGAAACAAGTTACAATTCTAGAATGGTGAGAGATCTCAAGTTGAACACTCCCGATTGAAGAATCTACTAGGAAAATCGCCCCTCCTTCATTCCAAGAAGTGTACCAAACACCTGCATTCTCGTTCAATGAAGGTCCGAAGGAAACGACATCAATAGAATCAAACGAATCTATGCTCCAAGAACCAAAAGAATCGCTGGTTGAAACACCTCCAGATTCTAATCCAACAACCCAACCACTTCTACAATCGATTGAGCAAACAGCGGAGTTTCCGAAACTTGCCGTAGAAAATCCTCCTTCATCAATTTCGGTTACCGAACCATTGCTATGTCCGAGAACCACACCTCCCCCTACTAATTTGCATCCAACAGTTATCGGATGTTTTTCTTCCAGTTCTAGGTACTCAATCCCCTCTTCGGAAGCAATAGCATATCCACACTTGGGACGACTGAGCCCCATCAGAGCCCGTCCTTGAAAATCAGAAAGAGACCAGGCCCTGCCTACTGTGTCCCATCTGTTCCTAACCTCCCCAGAGTGGTCAATTTGCCATATCGCTCCCTCGGAATAGTCCTGAATCTCGAAATTGTAGACTGAAGAAGTGACCCAAATGAAATCGGATGAAACCGCAACTAGATCACTTGAACCCTCCAGTTCGACACTCCAAGCCTCTTTGCCAGACCCCAGCTCAATTGCGTGAACTCTATCTGATTCCGTGAAGAAAAGCCAGTCATCATTGGAATCGGCATCTGAACAAGGACCCTCGAAACTCAATCTCCACATCTCGGTTCCATTGGAGATTTCCCAGCATGCAACCTCTCCCGATCTAGAACCAGACACTAGAAATTCCCCCGTCATTCTGACGAAGGCGCACTCCCCCTCCACCTCCCTAACAAGGGATGAGTAGTCTTGGAGACTAGCTACTGTCATGGGAATCCCGCTCTTTTCAAGCACTAACTCCGTAAAGCCTCTCAACCTTAGAGCCAAGATATCTTATGAAAGCATCAGGAGAAGGCTCTGCTCCAGTGGCCTCTTTGATCAATTCTGCTGGCTCAAGCACGCTTCCTCTGGAGTGGACATTATCCCTCATCCATTTGAGTAGATGGGAGAATTCTCCTTCCCTAACCTGAGTATCGTGTTCCGGAAGGTCCTTCCTGGCAGACTCAAGCAGCTGAGCAGCGTATAGATTTCCAAGGGTGTACGTGGGGAAGTAACCTATTGCACCCATTGACCAGTGAATGTCTTGAAGAACCCCTAGTGAGTTGTTTGTAGACCTGATTCCTAGGTACTCTTGATACATTTCGCCCCAAGCATCGGGAAGATCGTCTACATCGATATCACCGGCAATGAGCTTCTTCTCTATTTCGTACCTGATCATGATGTGCAAATTGTATGTGGCCTCGTCAGCATCCACTCTGATTAGCCCCGGCTCCACTAAGTTAACTGCCTGCCACAGTTGTTCTGCGCTGACTCCTTCCATATTCTCCGGGAAGAACTTCCTCCACAATGGAATGGACCATTCACAAAACTCTCTCGACCTTCCTACTTGATTCTCCCAAAGACGGCTTTGGCTCTCGTGAATTCCAAGGCCGTTTGCTTTCCCAGCTGGCTGGAAGTCCAACTCTCTGGGTCGGCCCTGCTCATAGGTCCCATGGCCAGTTTCATGCATTGAACCAAACAGGGATCCGAACGGCTCTTCTTCACTGTAGCGCGTGGTCCACCTAACATCATCGGGATTGGGTCCTCCACAGAAGGGGTGTGTGGAGAGATCTCTCCTACCAGCTGAGAAGTCGAAGCCCATTGCCTCTGAAACGCTTTGGCTCAACCCTTCCTGCGCTTTCTGACTCCAAGTTTTTCCGTTTACCCATGATAGGTCGGGCCTCTCATCCTTCTCCACTACAGCTTTAATCAGGGGGGACACATTCTCCCTCAGACCCGAGAAAAGCGGGTCGAGCCTTTCCACGTTTAGTCCCCTCTCATAAAGATCAAGCAGTGCATCATATCTCAGACAATCGTACCCGAAGAAGTCCGCTTTCATCCTGGCATGATTAATTGCTATCTCCAGATCGTCACGGAAAATTGAGAAATCGTCCTTCTCTCTAGCCTCTGTCCAAGAAATCAGAGCCTTCGATCGATGCTTAGCCATCTCTTCAACGAACTCGGTAGGTAATTTTGTCGCTCTGTCGAAAGACTCCCTTATCAGTCTGATATTGGCCAATTGAATGCCCCCTAGCTTTTCGTCGGACCCAACCTCATCCAATATCTCCCCTATCCTAGGATCAGTTAGCCTCTCATGTGCTGTCTTAGAAATCCATGCAAGTTGCTCCGCACGCAATGGTGCTGCTTTGGGTGGCATCATTACTTCCTGATCCCAACTCAGTAGGCTCCCTATCTGCCCAATTAAGTCGATATCCTTCAGCCTCGTAAGCAACTCTTCGTATGCATCCACGTCTCTTCCAGAGAGGACCTAGACACATATGTTGCGGCCGGCTAAACTCTTGGAAGGAAAGGGAGTGTTGATAGCACTCACCACCAATAGAGCCCCTGTGAAGCTATGTCGAAGCCTCAACTAGTAGAATCTCTAAATCAAGCTCTAGCTTGGGAACTCAGAGCAATCGCATTGTATGCCCATTACTCTGCTTACGTTTCTGGGATTCATAGGCTTCATTTGTCTGCTCACTTCAACAATGAGGTAAACGAGTCTGTGACACATGCAGCGACGGTTCGTTCAGCCATCGTAAAACTGGATGGTACCGCTATTACCGAGAGAGATGCCTCTCCGATAGTTCACACTTCAAATTACAAGAAAATGCTGGAAGAGGCATATCAAACAGAGAAGTCGGCAGCGGAAATTTATGCAAGGATATTGCCATTGGTAGAGGAAATAGGAGATTCGGAGCTTTACGACTCTTTGGAAGTCGTTTATTTCGACGAGCAACGCTCTGTCGAGGAACTAAGGATGATGATGAAGGAATAGTCAGAAACGAACTCTCCCATCTCCCTAATATTGATGCAGACACGCCCAACCGTGCATATAGTGCCCGAATGCGTTTTTCATCGAACCCCCCTGATGGTCTTGCTCTTGTTGGCTCCAGCATTTTCAGGTTGCATGGGCGACAATTCTACCGAATCACAGGATCTAGAAGAAGAACACTGGCTCCCTCGAGTAGAGGATCGTTCTAATCTGATTTATCGGGACGATGATGTATTCAGTAGAGTTTCAATTAACGGCTCATATGGCATCGATGCAGTAAGGTCGATTTATGTTCCAGTTCCAGACATTACTGTCTCGGACGGAGGGGCCGGTGTTACCGGTGGAGCCGAAGTCCACCTCGGCCTCTGGCTCCCAATCATTGAAGGATGCGATATGGACGCTTTAGAAGTTCAAGAGGAGTGCAGAGTTCCAATAATTACCGAAATCGGACCATACTATGATGATGGGGATGTAGACGCCTTGACTCCAGCAGATAGGTTGGGGAGATTTCTAATCGAGAACCTTGTGCCTCATGGTTTCGGAATAGCCCAAGTAAGCGTTTTCGGAACAGGAGAATCAAACCATTGCATGGATCTTATGGGTTTAGATGAACAATTGGGCATTCATGCAGCAATTGAGTACCTCGGGAAGGCACCGTTTTCAAACGGAAATGTCGGGGCTATAGGGAAATCGTACGACGGCTCTACACCCTGGGAAGCTGCTGCACTAGGATCACCCCACCTCAAGACGATAGTACCTATGTCAGGACTAATCGGGGTACACGATCTAATGTGGAGAAATGGAAGCATGGAGGCTAGAGGCGCTATTATGCATAATGGGGTGTATGGCAGTTTCGGCCTAGATGGGAATCTAGAGGATGCACAGAATGCTTGTGAAGGATACATGGAGGGATATTACGCAGGAGTTGGAGCATACCTAACTGGGGACAATCTGGCTTGGACTGGAAGTGATTATTGGGAGGAAAGGCACTTCCTAACAAGAGCAATTCAGAACTACAATGGTT
Source organism: uncultured Candidatus Poseidoniales archaeon (assembly GCA_964588055.1). Taxonomy (GTDB): domain Archaea; phylum Thermoplasmatota; class Poseidoniia; order Poseidoniales; family Thalassarchaeaceae; genus UBA36. The sequence continues at coordinate 4,267 of CAZPNT010000001.1, forward strand.
CTGTCTACATCATACATGGATTGCAGGATTGGAATGTCGATCCACACATGGCCTTCCCCGTTCACAACATCATGATTGATGCTGGATTTGAAGTAAAGGGACTATACGGTCAATGGGGTCACGATTACCCAGATAGAAAATCTGGCCACGAGGGGCTGAATTCTGGTAGGGGGGCAGAAGCATACCCTTACACGCTAAGATGGGACTGGGCAGATGACCTGCTAGAGTGGTTCAACTACTACCTAATGGACAAGGGTCCGAAACCTAGACTGATTGCCGAAGTGCAAGATAACACGGGTGGTTGGCGAGTCGAGAATGCATACCCCCCAGAAGACATACACTGGATTGAAATGGATATGGACTATTGTTCCATTATAGGGGGAAGTGATACCATCACCTCTACTTCTACTCTGACAATAGAATGCCCAGACTTCGAGGAAGAAACCAGAATCGTAGGGACTCCTACCTTCCATGTCGAAGCCACGATTTCACTTCTATCTACCAGTGGTCACCTATTTGTGGAGATGGTCCAATCAAGCAATGGGATGCACCTCGGTCATGCCGTGATGGATTTGCGATTTCACGAAGGGGGTAAGCAGGGAGAGGTCCTCTCTCCGGGCTCAACAGTGTTCGCCAAAATGGAGTTCTTTGGCATGGATGTGATTGTTCCAGAGGGCGATGGCATCCAATTAATCATCTCTCAGACCGGAGAAGACTACATCCCCAGCCCGGTTTCAGTGATGCCAGTTTCAGTCAGTATGGATGCGGGAAGCATACTCAGTCTTTCTTCAGTCAGCAGAGACTGCAATGAACTGTTTTTACCACCTATGCATCAAAATTACCCCTTTTGCAGCGTAGAAAGCGATTGAATTGGAAATCCCGAACCTTGATGCTATATTCCCCGACCGTCAATTCTGTGGCACGCCATAACTCAAGCCCCAACGTCCCAGTTTCAGATAGGATAATCTTACATCTCTGGGAGCAGGACTTCCAAGCCGATCACTACATAGTGACCACAGAGGTAACTCGTTCGGGGATTGCAGAGTCGTGTGCTTTGCACCCACCAAATGTCTCCAGAGCAATGAGGCAACTAAATTCCCAGAATCTTATTTCTCAACACAGCAGGACTGTGAGAGGGGACAATCGAAGGCAAAAGACATGGCAACTTACTGATGAGGGTAGGGAAGTAGCAAGAGAGAGAATTTCTCGACTTCGTTCCATGTTGGTTCTGATTAGATCAAAAGACGGAGATGTCCTTGAGGTAAGAGCCGACAAGGCAGCGAATAAACTCCAAGCAGGACTTAGCCTATTGCAGATATTGATGCACGCACAACATGAGGGGGTACTCAATTTCGGTGATATTCGATTTGGTGCATTGGTAAGTAGAGAAAACGGAGAACCCACGCCCGGCTCTATTTCGCTCCTAGCAGGAGCTCACTCAACATATCACACCACTCCGCCAAAAACCCGAACCGTCCATGGCAGGAAGGAAGAGATGTCAAGTCTGGATAACTGGTATGAATCTGAAAAGCCCCTCCTCGTTCTCTCGGGTATAGCCGGATGCGGTAAGACCACCCTAGCCTCTCACTGGATTTCTGAGCTGATGACCAATAATCCAGAACTAAATACGATGTACTATCCATGCCAACCCTGGGACTCCCCACTCGGAATTGCTACAAGTCTCCTACATAGAATAGGAATTAGAGGAGAATCTGACGACCCTTATGGCGTTCTAGAAACCCTTCCTTACAAGCCAGCTGCGAGATTAGAAATCGACTCGTTTCGTCGTCGTCTAACTGCCCATCTCCTAAACGAGGACTCTTTACTCGAACAGAATGAAGAAGACGAAGTACTGGTCGTTCTAGACGATGTTCACAACATAGGTAGTAATGGAGACTATCTTTTCGGCGCACTTCTCCAGACTGCCGAGAACACCGGTCTGAGACTATTGATGATTTCGAGGACTAATTTGGCTTTCTACGATCGTCGATACGTACACACTTTGGATAAGGTGTCAGAAATGCCTCTATCAGGTTTGAAGCGAGAAGAGATAGAAACCTGGGTCGAAAACATCAACGTACCTGAGAATGCTCATGCCTCGGAGATTCACAGAGTTACAGGGGGCCATCCTCTAGCCGTAGAATTGCTTGAGATGTACGGCCAGACACTCCACGAAGACTGGCTCCGATTCTTGGACGAGGAGATTCTCAATGTTCTTCCAGAATCAGATAGAGAAATCCTGTCTATATTGGCTACTTCTGATAGACCAGTACCGTGGGGGAAATTAGCTAAGGCTGCTGGTGTTGATGGGAACCCTCCCGAGCAACTAATTGAGAGGGGTTTGATGTTAGATATGAAAGACGGAATGTGGTTGCATGAGGCCCTGCGCTCTCGACTATTGAGAGAAGTCGGGAAACCCTATGAAGAGAGATTGGATAGAATGAATAGCACAGGAAATTAGGCCATATGCTTGTCCAACCACGAATCCATGCTTTGCTTTGGCATCGCGCCCGTCATCCTATCGACAACCTCTCCATTTCTGAATAAGATTAGGGCAGGAATTCCTCTGATTCCGAACCTCCCAGAAGTTTGCGGATTCACATCAGTGTTCACCTTTGCAATAGTAATCTCCCTCTCCTCAGCAATCTGCGATAGAACCGGTTCCACCATCCTGCATGGGCCACACCAGGGTGCCCAGAAATCTGCTAGAACCCACTCATCGCTCTTTGTTGTCACATCAAAGTCTGCATCACCAGTTTCCATTACCTTGCCCATAATTCCACCTAATCCATTGGATTATCTCTCATCCTATCAACATGTGTATCGACGGTTACCCATTCTTAGAAGGTATTGAGAACCCGCTCCCCTTCCCCTAGGCTAGGAAATATGCAGATTACACCGAGTATCCTTACTGCAGACTTCTGCAGATTGGGCGAAACCCTCGATGAGGCTATTGATGCTGGAATTGATTGGTTGCACATGGACGTAATGGATGGGAATTGGGTAGTGAACCGAACAATCACCTTTGGGCCAGCACTAATCAAGTCGGTAAGGGAAAGGGTCGGTCCGGAAGTTTTCATCGATTGTCATCTGATGATCACCAATGCAGAAGAGACATGGGAGCAATATGCAGACGCGGGAGTGAATATGGTGATCGCCCACATAGAGGCCGTCGAAGACTTTCCCAAACTAATTTCAGATCTCCACAATTCCAAAGTCCTATGCGGTTGCGTCCTAAACCCAGACACTCCCGTGGATGAGGTCCTTCCGCTGCTCGGAGAACTAGACCTAGTACTGGTAATGTCTGTGGTACCTGGAAAGGGAGGACAGTCATTCATTCCAGAAGTAGAGGAAAAGGTACGGATTCTCCGAAGCGTAATAGACTCTCAAATAGAAACGGGCGGTAGAAAAACGAAGCTAATGATCGATGGAGGGATTAAAGATCACAATGCAAAACAGGTCGCAGAGTGGGGGATAGATGTTGCAGTGGTCGGTTCTGGTCTAATCAATAATACGGGGTCCATAGGTGACAATCTTGAATCCATAACTAGTGCCCTAGAAACTTAGTTTATATCGGAACGCCTTCTTTCGGTTCCCATGGTAACTGTCGATTGGATGTCAAAGGAGGTCCTCAAGGTAGTCCCAGATGCCGAAGTAGAAGTCTCGGATCTACATGGGACGGGGGATCATTTCCATGTCAGAGTGATTTCCGAGAGCTTTGAGGGGGTAATGCCACTTCAGAGGCAGAAACCAATTCTGAACCATTTCAAGACTTTCATCTCAGACAATACTGTGCACGCTTTAGATCTGAAATGTATGACTCCAAAGCAAGCCGAGATTAATTCTCAGACTGCTTTCGACCCACATGGTCAAGAGCCCGAGTTCTTTGGGGTGCATATTCGTAGGCCAAAAAAGGAGTGAATGAAATGAGTTTTGACTGGACACCAGAAGAGTTGCAAAAAGTAGTTGATGAAAACAAAATTGTGATATTTATGAAGGGCACTCCGGACCAACCCCAGTGTGGCTTCTCTGCGAGGGGTGCACAAGTAATCAGCATGGTATCAAAGGAACTTGGGATGGAGACATTTGCTTGCGTGAACGTTCTTTCGGATCCTAGAGCCAGACCCGCTCTGAAGGAATGGTCGGACTTCCCCACCATTCCTCAAGTTTTCATCAATGGAGAGTTGATTGGAGGGTCTGATATTGCACTAGAGATGTACCAATCTGGAGATCTCCAGAAGATGCTTTTCGATGAAAGCAATGTCTCAGAGTGAGGGGGATCGATGTCAGCGCCGGCAGATGACCGGCGCATCATGCTAATCGCTCTAGGAGGAGCTACTCTACTCTCTTTTGCCCCTTTGCTGTATATCCAATCCGAAACCAACCCAATTACCGGGGCCTTCTTCAGAATGGTGTATGCGACCCCAATTCTACTCTTCTTGGTTTGGTATCTGAAGAGAGAAGACAAGAGGAATACCAATAGCAGACTCCTAGCTTTCAGTGCCGGAATCCTTCTGGCAATTGACTTCGTAGGATATCATAGTGCCATTGACTACATAGGAAGCGGAATAGCAACATTGATCGGAAACTCTCAGGTAATCATCGTCACTTTGGTTAGTTGGTGGCTATTCGACGAGAGGCCAAATCGAATGATTCTCTTGGCTCTCCCGATGGTAATGATTGGCCTCATATTAACCTCAGGAATTTGGGACGATGAACCATATGGGGAAGACCCGTTGAAGGGAGTAATCGGAGGAATCGTTGCAGCAATTTTCTACTCAGCTTTCCTGATTCTATACAGGTACTCTAATCGAATTCAAGCCCCTTCTGTCAATCTACAATTTGATGCTACCATTGGAGCAGCAAGTGGGCTTCTGCTAGTAGGGCTTGCTCCTTTGACAAGGTTGGATATCGAACCAATCGACTTCTCAGTAAGCTGGCCTGGTCATGGGTGGCTTATACTACTGGCGATTTCTTGCCAAGTAATCGGATGGATTGGAATCACATACGCCCTTCCACGCCTTCCAGCTGCACACACTTCCTTCGCTGTACTATTGCAACCCGTGCTCACAATAGTTTGGGGCGTAATCCTGCTTTCCGAACAACCTTCATTACAGCAGATTGTGGGGATGATGCTTATTTTCACTGCCATTATTGCAGTGACATTGTTCGGAGAATCTCAAAGCGCAAATAGTGACGTTTGATCTGAACTGAAACAATTGATTACTATCTCCAAGCAATCCGCTAACCGATTAACTAGGTGTACAGGAGAGAGATAAATGCGAGGGGATGGGATGCACTCAGCGAGAACCTTTCGTCCTGTACGGTCATGCCAGAGAGGAGGCAATAGTTAATCGTTGTGAGAAAAATGCAGAATCCGTGAGAGAATCCACAAAAAACTGAGCTTATTCCACTGTCAGAATCTCTGGACCACCCTCTGTAATGAATACAGTATGCTCGAATTGGCCAACAATTCCACTGTCTACATCCCTAAGTGCGCTATAGACCTCTAGGAACCTGATCGAAGTCAACTTCTTGACTAGAGCATTCCATTTCCTCCTTAGAGACTCATCGCTCTCTTCCGGAAACGGTTTGCTAAGCAACGGGTACGCCCATCTCTCCGCGAAAGGAAGAGTGCTGTACCTCTCTTCGATATACCTTGCCATGGTCGCACCAAGGGGCTTCAATTTCCCTTTGGAAAGGGCCTTCCTAATCTTTACGTCCCCAGTAACTCTTAGGATATTTGATGAATTGGATGGGGGGACATTCTCTATCATCCCGCTCTTTCCCGTGGTATTGAATGGCTCAATAGCATACACACCTCCAACCTCCACCTCTCCCTTGTAACCGGGATTGTTCGGACCGCACGCGAACATGGGTATTGAGACGCCTGAATGCAGGTTCCAACGCTCCATCTTGTGTCCACTCAGATTCCTAATTGGCTCAAAGCCTGCATCTACAGAAGCCTGCTGTGCAGCTTCTCCAACAACATGCCAAGGAGTTCCCGGGTGCATCTTTTCGATGGCAGCATCACGTGCCTCCCTGGCAGCTCGAATCTGCTCCGTATGCTCCCCCGCATTCCCTACCTCAATTGTGAGGGCATTGTCACCCAGAGCTCCTTTGATGTGAACTCCGACGTCTAGCTTGACCAAGTCTCCTTTCTGGAAAACCATTTCTCCCTCGAAACCTTCCGGAGGAGTCAGCTCTGTATTGGACGTGTAATGTGCCGCCATTTCGTTAACCGAGATTGTCACAGGGAAAGCAGCCTTACCCCCGTGTCTCCTGATGAATCTCTCAGCCGAATCTATCACTTCTGACCACTGTTTTCCAGCTACAATCTCTCCCTTGATGCCTTCGAGAGTCCTTCTAGCAACGTGACCTGCATCTCGCCATTGCTTCAGATCCTGTTCTTCCACCATGCCAAAACTTCCTTCGAACTTACCTTACCTTCTCTGATTACCTCTATACTCAACGACTCAGGTGATTCGCAGACCGTATGCCATGCTATCAAAGTACTGGGCAGACCTCCGGTGCAGACGCCATCAATTCCAACAACGCTTTCTTCGGCCCTGCTAAGAGAATCGGCGGCTTCGATACAATCTAACACTGGATCCTGACCAGATAGATTAGCACTGGTTGCTGTTAACGGCCCCGTCTTACTTAGCAACTCCTTTGCCGTCTTGTCCGAGACCACTCTTATGGCCACCTTATCCCCCCCAAGTCTGTGATCCATCTTACTCTTAGCTCTTAGAACAATGGTCAGAGAACCCTCAGGGAAGGCCTCTAGAATATCATTGACGTCATCAGTAATATGGACAATCTCGCTAGCCTGACTTAGGCTTTCCACCCCAAGGCTTACAGGAGCGCCCCCCGGTCTTCCTTTGATTCTGTAGAGTCTGTCCAAGGCCTTGGAAACTGGAATGCATCCAAGTGCAGGAAGCGTTGATGTTGGATAAACTATGCATCCTCCCGAAAGAGCCCATTCGATTGCACTTTCCAAACCCTCACCTACCTGATGTTCTTCCTACTCGCCGGAGGTAAAGACTCAGAATGAGCTACGATCGTACCTACTTTGAGATCTAGGTTTGATTGGTGTGTGTGCCTCTGAGAAATCCTCGCTAATTCGTAAACACCGAAGTACAAATTTATTATTGGCAATAGGAAGAGTAACTTTCCAAAAGCTCTCCTGTCCCACACTTTGCTCGCCACACCGCCTCCATCGTCCATAACTACTGCAATTCCCAGAACTTTCTGTCCAAGAGATCTGGAAAATGCCAAACCAGTCAATCTCCAGTACAACCAGTGGCTAGTAAGCAAAATAGCAGCGAAAGCTACAGCATAGTGAAAATCTGAAGAAGCCCATAGAGTAATATTCAATGCATTCCTAATCATCCCCTTAGTTGCCAAATTTAGAATAGAGAAGACGATAATTACGTCAATCACGAAGGCCACAAGCCTCTTTGCCCACGAGGAAAGAATCGCACCATCTGGAACGGACCAGTGATCCTGCTCCTGTGAGACAATGGCCTTGGCTAGAGTGCCTCCCCCATGGATGGAGATCGGAGAGTCATGATCGCTCATTCTCACACCTCATGCCGTACCCAGGAGATGCCATGCCTCAAGTTTGCGACTCCTTATGTGATCTATCCATGCTCTCCAATTCTCATCATGCCTGAGAGTTTCGGGGTCACCGATCACTATGAGGCCTCTCCTAGCCCTAGTTAGTGCCACGTTCAACCTCCTCCTATCGGAAAGGAAACCGACATTTCCATCTGAATTGGATCTAACACAAGAGAATATTACCACTTCCTTCTCCCTTCCTTGATAACCATCAACAGTCCTAACTTCAACATCCTGCATTGACTCGGGCATCATGTCCCTTATCGCTCGAACCTGACCAGCGTAAGGAGTCACTATTCCTATGTCAGACAATTCTAAACCCCCCTCCTCGATTAAACCGATCAATATCTTCACGACCCACGAACACTCGACAGAATTCTCCTTTGAAGCTCCATCTGGAGACAGCAATTCCTCGCCATCAATAGGCAAGAAGGCCAGAGGTGAGTCCCAGTCCGGCCAAAGCATTCCAGCCGGGGCATCTCTATCTTCCTCACCCACCCCGTCTTCCAGCATACCATCGTAGAATTGTTTGTTGGGGAACTCAGAAATTGACGGATGCATCCTGTACTGAGTTGTTAGCATTACAGGGGTAATGCCCATGTCAACCAAACGTTCGAACAGAGAACGATCCAAACCACCTCTCCCTGCCCTTCGTGAAATAACTGTTGGTGGTAACTGTCTATGGTCTCCAACTAGAACAATTTGCCTAGAGCCCTTCACTATGGGGACCAATGATGCTGGTTCAGTAGCCTGAGTGGCCTCGTCAATCAGGACTCTAGAAAACCTCCTCCCATCTAGCAACTCATGCCCGGAACCAATACAAGTGCAACATAATACCTGGGCTCGATCCAGAATATCATCTCTTATTTGCCTCTCGAGCCTCTTGACTTCCTTCCATCCTCTGCTCAAATCTCTATGAGCAAGACCCTTTTCCTTCCCTCCTCTCATTCCCTTTATTTTTCGAGATAACTTTTCGTTTCTCTCTACCTCTTCAATCAAGTCCCTGTTTAATTCATGACTCTCCATCCGAGCATCCATTGTTGCTTCCCTCAGGCTTTCTCTGACCTTCACAGGTTGTCCAAGCCTAACTGCCCTAATGCCTCTTTCAAGCAAACCCTCTAGCAAGTTGTCAACAGCTACGTTAGAATCAGCCACAGCTAGGACGGTCCCAGTGTCCTGAATCGCCCAGTTTTCAAGTATCCTTACCGCAGTATGCGTCTTTCCGGTTCCTGGTGGACCTTGAATCAACGTCAACCTTCTTCCAATTGCACTCTTGGCCGCTTCCCTCTGGGCCCCATTCAGGTCGCTAGGAAGCGCTACCCTGATTTCTTTCGCCCCCTTCATCTCAGGAATCAGAGAAGCCGTGCCTTCGGGATCATGAACCAGTCCTAGTATCAATTCTCTTAGGGGCGCACTCCCATCTTCTTCGAAAATAGAATTTAGCGCATCCCTCATTCTATCGAAGGCAACTCTATTTGCACCTCTGTCAATCCTCCAAGTTCCCTTTCTCAGTCCCTTTGGAGCCTCGGGAAGAACCACTCTAATGGAGTCCCGACTTCGGTTGCTGACTATTGCTTCTATGGGCCTTTCAGCCAATGGATTGCTTCTGCTCAGCATGATTATGTCACCTTGTCTGAACCTATGAGAACCTAGACTTCTCCCCGGCCCTCTTCGTAATCTGATTACCCTTTGGCCAAACAACCACCCATCGGTCTTCGCATTCAAACCGAAAAGAGCTATCCCATTCGCTTCAAGCTTCTTATCTGGCCAATTCTTCAACCTCTCCTCCGTCATTGCCAACTCGTCTTCTAGCTCCCATCGAATCAGACTAAGATAGGCTTCGTGATGGTCCTGGCTCCTTTTGAAGCGACTTGCAATGGCTTTCTCCGAACCTGCCACGCCCTACCGTCACCACCAGCGCCTATCACGGTTACTTGAAGACAGACTGATTCATGTGACCAATCTATTGCCAGTGAGAATTAAACCCTACTAGCCGTCGAGAAGAACATCCAGGGGGGACGGGACTGGTGTTTGACAGATTTAAGTCATGGAGCAATTCTAACTCTAAGGGCGTAGTTTGTCCATCTTGCCAGCATTCAAACCAAGAGGGAACAAAGGTTTGCACGAGATGTTACTATCAGCTTGATCGAGCTTCATTTCAGCAGAGCTCTGGATTAGCAGAAGACGAATCCACGGATCTTCTGGACCAATTGATGAGTGAGATAGAGGAAGAAGAAGAGGAAGAAATCATCTCTCCGTCGTTTGCATTGGACGATTTAACCGTCGAGGTCTCACAATACGGAGAGGGAGAAGAAATCAACCTAGATAGAAAGCCTGACTTCGACTCAATCTCTACTTCCGCTGAAAATATTGAGGAAGAATACGAACTCACAGCCGAAGACATCCCTCAATTCGTTCAGAAGTTCGAAGTCCCAACAGATATCCAAGAGGAAGAGGAAATAATAGAGCAACGAAAGATCGAATTGATTCAGCCAAATGCTGAAACCCCCACCTTCGTACAACCATTGCCTCCAAGTGAAATAATTGACACTGAGGAGAGCGGTTCGCCTACTTTAGAGGAATCACAATCAGACTCTGGAGACTTCGATGGCGATGGGAAGATTGACGAATTTGAAGCTGCATTTTACGAGGATTCCGAAGAACCAAAACCCTCTCAAATCCCATCTGCTCCTTCATTGGCGGTTCCCAATATCACTGCAGTACCAGTCGAAGAGGCACTGCCTCCAGAAGAATCAGAAAAAACTCTTCAGTTGCCTTCTGCTCCAAACTTCCCTACGAATGAGGCGAATGAAGACTCCGTCGAAACTTCAGAAGCAAATGCCACTTTCTGGCCTTGGCAGCAACAGGACGAGTGGCCCGCAGCTGAAATAATCAAGCAATTGCAAGCCGCAATCAGATCAGCAAAAGATGAGAACATTGCACAATCAACGGTTCTCCTTGACGAAGTTGGCCCCCATCTGGGGGATAGAACCTCATTGGTATATTCAGTAGGAAGGCTACTCATGTCTATCGGTAGGAATTCAGATGCTAGGAGAATGGTTGAATCTGCCATAGAACTCCATCCAGATGACCCAGATTTAGCCCGAGCAAGGGAGAAACTCATTTCATAACCGAAACCATCGACGCAGAACTGATGCGCCGTCACTCTTCCCCAAGAATAATGCAAAGGCGAGCCACGTCTACTATCCGAGTCGACGAGGGGTTGGTTTTGAGGCCAGCCTCAAAGTCCCACATCTCAGAAATCGTCGAAGCATTCGAAGAGACATGGCCAGATGTGATTAGAGCAATGCCTTGGATAAATCCGGATAAGGAAGTCAGACCCCAGATTGAGGAGTTCATCGGAGACACCGAGAGGAAGGGCCGATCCGGACTTCTTCATCACTGGGTGATGATTCGTCCATGGGACGGCTACGTAATCGGGCTAGTCGGTTTTGATAGAGTTACTAGGTCTGAGAAGGCGATATGGAACCTAGGATACTGGGTTAGAAGCTCTGAGCAGCGCCACGGATATGCTAGGAGAAGCATTGATGCAGTTCTAGGTTGGTTGGGACAGGTAGGACAAATTGTCGTGGAGGTCAAAGTCGACCCTAACAATACAGCCGGTTCAAAGACGGTAAGTAGAACGGTGAGGAAGTGGAAGGGAGAGAGGTGTGTATCGGGTGACTCGCCGATTACGATTGCTGGAATTAGGACGATGCATGAGTGCCATTTGATAGAGTTGGGACCCGACACAGTCTCACTCTGAACAGATACAACCGTCGACCCATTCAAAAAACAGGCCTTGACTGGTGATTCTGCCCCACAGGGCAGTGAGCCCCATGTCCCCCCCAGAACCTCGACAGACTCTGCCTGATACTGACCCCGAAGAGACAGATGAATGGCTTGAATCATTGCGGACGGTTGCATCATCCCAGGGCGAATCAAGGGCACGGCTTCTTCTTCAGGAGCTAATGTCAGAGGCTTCTTCCTTGGGGATTGACATTTCTCCATCCAGGACTCCGTATCTCAACTCAATATCCATAGAGCAGCAGACTCCATATCCTGGAAAACTAAGCATCGAGAAGAAGATTCAGAACCATGTCCTTTGGAACGCAGCCGCTATGGTCTCTGATGCAAACAGGAGAATGGATGGAATCGGAGGCCACATATCCACATATGCCTCAAGCTCTACTCTGTATGAAGTAGGATTCCAACACATTTTCAGAGGAAAGGAACACAATGGAATCGGCGATGCATTATACATTCAGGGTCACGCTAGCCCTGGAATATACGCTCGAGCATTCCTGGAGGGCAGAATTACCAGGGATCAGGTTTCAAACTTCAGGCAGGAGGCCTTTGTGGATGGCCTGTCTTCATACCCTCATCCGCGACTAATGCCAGAATTCTGGGAGTATCCCACAGTTTCGATGGGACTAGGCCCACTCGGTGCGGTAATGCAGGCGAGATTCTGGAAGTATCTCCATCAAAGGGGCCTTGCCGATACTTCGGAGAGTCGGGTTTTCGCCTTCCTGGGTGATGGAGAGATGGACGAACCCGAGTCAATAGCTTCCATCGCAGTCGCTGGCAGGGAACAATTGGACAATCTAATTGTTGTTGTAAATTGCAATCTACAGCGCCTAGATGGGCCGGTCCGAGGAAACTCAAACATCATCCAAGAATTAGAGGGCCTTTATCGAGGTGCAGGATGGACCGTAATCAAGGTAATCTGGGGAACAGGATGGGATCGAGTGTTTCAAAGGGACTCAAGCGGAGAGTTACTAGAGAAGATGGAGGGAATCACCGATGGGGACTGGCAACGACTCAGCACCCTCTCAGGCAATGATTTCCGAGAAGAGATGTTCTCTGGAAGTGAGTCTCTTAAGGCCCTAGGAACCTCCCTATCTGACATAGAAATCGACGGCCTTACTAGAGGGGGGCATGACCCAATCAAGGTATATTCTGCATACAAATCTGCCTTGTCTGCCGACGGCCCGGCTGTAATCCTAGCACATACAGTAAAGGGTTGGGGAATCGACTCTTTCGAGGGTAGGAACTCAACTCATCAGAAGAAGAAGATGACTCTAGATGACTTGGTAGCTTATCGAGACGCACTGGAGATTGACCTCGACGACTCCATGCTTCAAGAAGATCCATTCATTACCCTCGAAGAAGACTCGGAGGAGATTAATTATCTCGCCGAAAGAAGAGCAACTCTCGGGGGGTCTCTTCCGTCAAGACCGCACTCGAAGATAAACTTCGAACTGCCCGGGGAGGACACGTACTCAGCCTTTGACCAAGGAACTCCGGGCGGACAGGAGGTATCTACGACAATGGCCTTCGTCCGGCTTCTCAGGAATCTGATGAAATCGGAAATCGGCTCTCGGGTAGTCCCCATCATTCCCGATGAAGGAAGAACTTTCGGAATGGATCCTCTATTCAGCGAGTTTGAAATCTTCGCTTCCAAGGGTCAGAAGTACACTCCGGTAGATCACAAGATGCTTCTAAACTACAAAGAGTCAGAATCCGGCCAGGTTCTTCAGGAAGGAATATCCGAGGCCGGCGCTATCGCTTCATGGATATCCAGTGCAACTTCATATTCCAATGCGAATTCTCCCACAATGCCATTCTACACCTTCTACTCAATGTTCGGTTTCCAGAGAGTGGGAGATCAGATATGGAGTGCTGCAGATGCTCGGGCCCGGGGGTTCTTGATGGGGGCAACCGCGGGAAGGACCACACTGAATGGAGAGGGATTACAGCATCAGGATGGTCATAGTCTATTGATGTCCTCGACGGTACCTCACTGCCGAGCTTGGGACCCTGCATACGCCTACGAACTCGCGACTATCATTAGACATGGAATAGATGAGATGTGGGGGCAGAATCTTGATGTGTTCCATTATGTGATGCTGTACAACGAGAATCAGCAGCAGATGCCCAAGCCACCAGACGTGGATGAAGGTATTGTAAGGGGGGCATATCTAATTGAAGAAGTGGGTGAGGGAAGTGAAAAGATTAGACTACTCGGTTCTGGACCGATTCTAAAGAACGTTAGAGAGGCAGCTGCGGAGTTGCTTAGCGACCATGGAATATCTTCAGAGGTATGGTCCGTAACTTCCTACGGAGAACTTCGTCGAGCAGGTCTTGAGCATGAGAGGACCAGACGCCTGAATCCAGATAATTCCGCAAAGGCATACGTCTCGGATTGTTTCGGTGATGAAACACCAACAGTGGCTACTTCTGACTACATCTCATCAGTTCCTGAGATGATTCAGAGATGGGTAGGAGGCAGGTACATAGTACTGGGAACAGATGGATTCGGCAGATCTGACTCTCGCGAAGCTCTTCGTTCATTTTTCGAAATAGATACAAACAGCATCGTCGTTGCAGCACTCTCAGCATTGGAGCAGGACGGGAAGGCTCCTTCTGGCACCGTAGAGAAAGAAATGAAGAAGAGGAAACTCAATCAAAAGAGAACCGACAAGACAGAGTGATTTCAGTGGGCAGGATTTCTAGATCTCTCAGTTTCCTGTTTAGGTGGGTCCCATGGGTAATTACCGGAGCTTCCGTCGCATATCGGAGGCTTCCCGAAAAATCACAGACTGAAATCAAAGACGTAGCAAAGGAGCCTAAGAAGTGGGGAGAATCATTGGAGAAGGCGTGGGATGCTTCGAAAATAGGATCTGAACACTTCAAGCGGACCTCCGGCACCCTCTCTAACATACTAATTGGAAGAAGGGTTAGCAGGAAGGAGAGGATAAACGCTAGAGATGACTTGGCTGCATTGAGTTTGGTAGTCCCCCCTCTGAGAGTATTCATGATTCCTGGAAGCCAAATTCTTCTTGGGATAATGGCACGAGTCACTCCTTGGCGTCTAGTTCCAGATGATTGGATTCCACTAAACGCTCTGAAGAAGATAAGGGAGGATGAGAAGCCTTCACTGGAACATGAAAGCAGCCAAGTACGAAGGATTCTTGGAGGATAATTCAGTCAATCATTGTAATGTTGGAAAGGAAGTAGTTGTGCTTCAAAGCATCTTCCAGACTAATCCAGTCTGGTACTTCCCCCCTGAAGTCATCGTATCTGTGCCCCGGAATCAATCTCCAATCCGGAGGCAGACTTCTTAGGATTTCCTTGGCTCTAATCAAACTCCTCTGCTGTGCCTGTGGATCTCCTCCGGGAAGGTCTACTCTTCCAGCGCTCCTCACGAAGAGAAGATCACCAGCATGGTAGACACCATGCCCATGAAAGGTAACGTGACCGGGTGCATGACCTGGTGAATGAGTCACCGACAGTTGAATAGAGCCTGCAGACCATCTAACAATTTCTCCGGGCGCACAGTCCCAAGTGTGTGTGAATTCTACACTTCTGAAAACAATGTGGCCCAATAGGCTAGGAACTCTGGCATCTTCATGCCCCCAGACCTCCATTTCTGGGTATCTCTTGATCATACCCGGAAATCCTGCAGCATGATCTCTATGAGTATGCGTGTAGAGCAGATGAGTTGGCTCGAGACCTTCTTCTTCCAGCTTACTACACCACTTTTTTGCATCGAACGGATCAATTATTGCAACGATCTCATTTGCTCTATCTATGAAGGCAGTATTCATGTTCATCAGAGAACCCATTTGAGTTACCCACACCTCCACCCCATCTTCCCAAATTGTTGAATGAAACTCCCCGTCAGACAGCACATACCGCGCGAGAAAGACATAGAACAAAGTCGTAATGCATATACAAGCCATACTAAGCGGTAAGATTGAGCAAATGTCGTACGACGCCCAAGAGTTAGAATCAAGATGGCAGAAGGAATGGTCCCAGGCCAGAGTATTCGAGGCCGAGATTGATGATTCTAAACCCAAGTTCTACTGCCTTGAGATGTTCCCTTACCCCTCTGGTCACATGCACATGGGCCATGTTAGGAATTACTCTATCGGAGATGCTATGGCACGCTTCCAGAGACTGATGGGGAAGAACGTACTCTACCCAATGGGTTACGACTCATTCGGAATGCCAGCGGAGAATGCCGCGAAGAAAGAAGGAGGGCATCCTCACGATGTTACACATAGCAACATCTCCAGTATCCGATCAGATCAAGAAAGAATGGGCTATTCATATGACTGGAGGCGATTCTTAGCTACTTCAGATGTAGACTACTACCGTTGGAACCAGGAGATGTTCCTCATCCTCAATGAGAGAGGCCTGGTTGAGAGAAAGATGGCCCCAGTCAACTGGTGCGTTGACTGCGACACCGTTCTAGCAAACGAGCAGGTAAGGAACAATAGATGCTGGAGATGTGGTTTGGAGGTCATTCAGAGAGACATGGCACAGTGGTTCGTAAGAATGACAGAGTACTCCGACGAGTTGCTCGACGAACTAGAACATATCTCGTTCCCCGAGAATGTCAAGGCCATGCAGAGAAACTGGATTGGACGTTCACACGGCGCCCATATCGACTTTCCCGTGGTGGACTCCGAATCAGTGATCGGAGCCTTCACTACTAGGCCAGATACGATATTCGGAGTCACCTTCCTCACTTTGTCACCCGAGCATCCTTTGTGCGAGGAACTGTGCTCTGGCAGTGAGTGGGAAGAAGGTTGGCGAGCACTCAAAGAAGAATGCTCCCGAATGTCAGAATTCGAGAGAATGAACATGCTGAAGGAGAAGAAGGGAGTGTTCCTAGGCAGGTACGCGATTAATCCACTAAAAGATGAGATGGTTCCGATATATGCTGGAAACTTCGTGGTATCTACATATGGTACTGGTGCGGTAATGGCCGTTCCCGGACATGACCAAAGGGACTTTGATTTCGCAAATGAGTACGATCTTGAGATTCGGCGGGTTCTCGACGATAATGAGAATGGGAGCGCCAACAAACCATTGACCAGAGCATTCGAGGGATACGGACCAATGGTCAACTCCTTTGTCGAGGGTTTCGATGGACTTTCCGGTGATCAAGCGAAGAATGCCGTAATAGCTGCTCTAGAGAAGAAGAAGGCAGGCCATGGAAAGGTTGAGTACCGTCTAAAGGACTGGCTACTAAGCAGACAGAGGTTCTGGGGGACACCGATTCCAATGATCCATTGCGAATCATGCGGAATCGTCCCAGTGTCCAGAGAAGACCTCCCGGTTGAGCTACCTCTAGATGTGGTATTCACCGAACATCAAAGTGGTAATCCATTGGAATCTCACGCTAGCTTCGTGCAAACCAACTGCCCTAACTGTGGAAGTGAGGCAAGAAGAGAGACGGATACAATGGATACATTCTACGACTCTTCTTGGTATTTCATGCGCTTTTGCGATGCAAACAACGACGACTCTCCTTTCGATCGCTCTGCAGTCGATTATTGGATGGGAGATGGCGTGGACCTGTACATCGGGGGGATAGAACACGCTGTAATGCACCTCCTCTACGCTCGATTCTTCACAAAATTCACCAGAGATGCCGGAATGAACGAGGTTGGAGAGCCATTTGGCAGGTTAGTTTGCCAGGGTATGCTAAACGCTCCAGCTCCGTATTGCCCTGACTGCAATTCCGAATATCACGTTGACCTCTTCGAATCTGATTGCCCATCATGTGGCAAAACTCTCTCTAGCAGATCCGCGAAGATGAGTAAATCTCTTGGGAATACAGTTAGCCCAGAGGAGATGATATCCAGATTCGGAGCGGATACAGTACGACTGTTCATTCTTTTCGGGGCCAATCCAGAGGCAGGAATGGACTGGTCCGACAGTGCTTTGGAGGCAAACCATCGTCAGATTCACTCTCTTATCGATGCCATCGATCAAGCACTAGAACTCTCGGACTCACCATCTAACATTGATGGATGGCTGATCTCAAGGATGAGAATGAGCCAGAATAGATGGATAGATGCAATGTCGGACGTAAGCCTCCGAGAGGGGGTGATGATAAGCCACTTCGAAATGCTGACTGATTGGAACTGGTATATTCGAAGAGGGGGTCGTGACAGGATGACTGCGATGCGATTTTTGGAAGGATGGATTCCAATGCTTGCTCCTGCGACACCCCACATTGCAGAGGAATTCTGGAACAAGTTTGGCCGAAAAGAACTTCTGGCAGTGTTTGAACTCCCCCCAATTAAGACGGATTCAGATGACTTGCACATTTTGGCAGAGGAGGAATACGTGAAGACCCTCATATCTAGTGGGAGGAATCTGAGGACTCTCGCGGAGAGACACTCTGAGGAACCAATTTCCAGAGTAGTGATTCAAACGTCACCGAAGTGGAAATCGGATTTGGCATCGGAGGCAATCAAGCTACACTTATCGGGATTCGACTTCAAAGAGCTCGGTCAGGAGCACGTCAAGTCTCTTGACATCTTCAAGGAAGAGTCCTCTAGGGGTGAGGTATTCCATACGTGGAACTCAATTACCATCGGAGGCAAGAAAAATAGGGGCAAACTCTACACTTGGTCCGACGGAGAGAGGTATCTGTTATCCGAAGGAATCGATGAAGTGGGGATAATCTCAGCAAACTCAGATTTCATTTCTTCTGCTCTAGGGGTCGAAACAGTCGAAGCCTACCCAGTAGGAGAAGCGGAAGATGTAGGCGGTAAGGCAAGGATTTCCTTCCCACTGGAACCTGGAATAGCTTTCCTATAGGTGTATCATGTCTTCAAACACCTCTAGCACTGTCCTTTTCGACGACCAATGCGGAAAATGCACGAGATGGGCCGATTTCATTCGGAAGAGGGATCCAGATTCGAGAGTAAACTTAGTCGGTCAGAACAGTGAACAGGGAATGGAGATTCTGCGGAAAATACCAATGGAGTTGGAAGGCCTAGATTCCATTTTTCTGATTTCCGGTGAGGGCAGATGGCATTCAAAGAGTGCTGCAATTTGGAGAGTATGCAGGAAACTGGGATTTCCATGGTCGTTAGCATCCCTGGTTTGTCTGGTACCTTGGCCTATTCGGGATTACCTCTATGACGTCTATGCCAGAATGAGAAAGTAGCCTCTGACAGGTGAGTTCATGGAGCTCCAACATCTGGGAGAGCTATTGAGTGAAGACGAGAGTGCCAAGAGGCGCCGGGGGCGCCGGGGGCGCCGCCGAAGACCAAGGAAGGGGAAAAACCCCCCTAGGGAGAGAGGTAAGGGTGCCAAATCAGAGGAGATAGAGAGAGCACTGTCAAGATTTAACCTAGACCCCAGACCGATGGGAATCCCAGAAGAAATTGATCCACCACCTAGGAAAGTCCAGATCAGATGGAACACAAATGCAGTTTCGAGGGAGGTGCAGAATCGGGCAGGCAAGATCGCCTGTATTCCTGGTGAGTTCGGCTTCCTTCCGGAGGACAGGGTTCAGGAAATCGCATCTAATCTGGATGGGCTCCCAATCTCCTTAGAACAGGCTCTTTCTCTGAGAGCGGCACTAAATCAAGAGAAGAGCGTTTACTCCCACTCAAAATTGATGCGTAGATCGAACGAACTTAGCAGGAGGTATGACTCAGGAGAAAGCGTGATTGCACTCTCAAAGAGGTTTGACGCCCCTCCTGTGAACACTTTCAGGGCTATTCTAACCGGACGAGGTTGGACAAAGACTAGGATTAAGGACACGCTAAACAAGAACCCTTCCAAATTAAACCAGAGAGACAGAGAGCAATTCGAACTAGCAGAGTCAGTAGATCGGGTTAGTTCCGTAAACCAGACTGAGACTCAGAGTGCAGCAGAGGTTTTCGAAGAGATACTTTGTACCCACTTTTCCTCGTTGGGGATTAGGTTCAGACGTCAGGAAGAACTTCTTAGAGAACAGACCAAAGAGGAAGGTAGAGCTATAATTACCCCTGATCTACTTCTGCTTGATGACGTCAGAATAAATGGGGTCCCATGTGCTTGGATTGATGCTAAGCACTTCTTTGGAGCGGATCTGAGGTTCCCGAAGAAGAAAACCCAGAAGCAGGTAGACAGATATGTTGCCGAATATGGACATGGAGCACTAGTTTATCGCCATGGATTCTGTGACGGACTTCGGTTAAGAGGGGCAATAAAGCTAGACTCCAGCCCTCTAGATCTTAAGCCATTGGAGGATTTTCATGAGAACTCTAAGTCTTAGTTGACTACATCAGTTCCCCTACCACACTGGAGAATGAAGCCAATCCAGAATTCTCTAATGCCTCAGAAATCTTGTCGATCCATTTGTCAACGAAAAAAGGGTCTTTGGGTACGATTACAACACTCTCTCCCAACATGCACAGCATTACAGACACACTATCTGAGTAGCCAGAATCGGCAATGGCCTTATTCGTCAAATCAATAATTTCCAATCTAGAAGCATCGCTCTCTAATCCACTTTCAGAGGAAAATATCAGTGCTTCCTCAATTATTTGGGACCACCTATCCTCGTTCCAATCTCCTGAACCGATTCTCTCCATGCCATTTTCTCCTGCTTGGCAAATCTTTCTCCCCCACTCTTCACTATCGATGTAGCTTGAGGTGTGCATTCCAGTTTTTTCCTTCCAAGCCAGGAGTAGTGGGATTTTGATTGACCAGCCCTCCGAAAATCCTGGCCCATTATCCAAAAGAGTGCCGGAAAAAGGAGAACCTGACGCAATCCTCCTCTCCACCCCTCCCGAAGAAAGAGCAGTAGTGTCACCCAATCCACTTGATCGCTTCCTTTCCACAATATGAGCAACAAGGAAAGATCTCCTGACACATTCTTCATGGGGGATTCCAATTGCTCTCTGAATAGACATGGCAGATGCAACTGCACCGGATGCTGACATTCCGAAACCTTGAGACGCTGGCAAGGCCATCTTGATATTGAGTTCCCAATCAAAACCTCCGATTTCCGGAATATTAGTAACTAATTCAGACAGCACATCTTCGTACATGCTTGAGTCGTACTCAATTTCTTGGAATCTAACACTTAGCTCTCCAGAACCCTCCTCTCCTTTGGCTATTGCTTCGACTCCATCTTTTATGCAAATACCTACGCCCCTACTACCTTGATTCACAGGATCTTCACTTGAGTCATCAATTGTGAAAAGCAGGGTGATGTGCCCCCCGCAGTG
Source organism: uncultured Candidatus Poseidoniales archaeon (assembly GCA_964588055.1). Classification (GTDB taxonomy): domain Archaea; phylum Thermoplasmatota; class Poseidoniia; order Poseidoniales; family Thalassarchaeaceae; genus UBA36. The sequence continues at coordinate 24,918 of CAZPNT010000001.1, forward strand.
GCCCCTGCCCAGTACTGTAGACATGGTTACTCATCCAACGAGATGGTAATGAATTGTTGTAATCTCACAGAGAGCTAGACAGCTCATTCTCTAGAGATCCAAACCTTTCTGCTAACTCCTCGACAGCCTTCATAAAGGCGGTTTTAGGACTCATAGAACCATCTGTCTCAAACCCAAGAATGTACTCTCCAGGGACCTCTTGAAGCGATATTGCGTCCTTGAAGGCCCTCGACTCCTCCGTCCCTTCTCCCACATGATTCAACTCGTCTGCTAGAATAGCAACTTTCTCCACGTTATCCAACTTTCCATCCTTGTTGAAATCCTTGGCTGAGATCTCTAGATTCATGTCCCAGAGAATCTTGGCCTTGGTTTTGTTTTTCAGTACTCCAATCCTTCTAGGATGGAAGGTAACGCCACATACCGGGGACCATTTTGTGTGATCTCTCCCACGTCCCATGATAGCGGTAGCATAGAATTCAATCATCTGACCCTTCATGAGTTTGGTAATTGGTATCTTCTTGTATTCATCGGGAATCTCCAGAGCCTCCTCTCCAAGATATTTCATGTCTCCTGCTGTTACCCAACGTCCTTCCTCAGTTCCAAAAACCACACATGTGTAAATCATCTGACATTCCAAGCACCCCCTGTCAACCTCAACAAGATCCTTGCAATTGGGGCACTCATCCTGGAAGTGGAACTTGTCATGGACCGTTGGTATTGGAATCATAGCAAGCCTTTGAGCCACCATTTCGTCTGGAATAGGGCCAGTAGTCTCCCATATCTCCTCATCCTGCTCCTTTGTGCCAAGTTGGAATCTAACACTGTCGATGGCCATCTTCGGAGTGTCTGAGATCAGGGATCTCCTTAGTGCATTGGCGAAACTCCTATCCGTCTTCGATAGAAGTACCTGTATCTTGCTCTCTTCTTCTTTCAGTATCTTGATCTTAACCATTTCAGTCACCCTAATTCAAACTCTTCTGCCTCTTCTTCCACCCTTGCTCTTGGTTCCATCAGTTGGCATTGGGGTGACATCCTCAATTCTGGTAATTCTGACTCCAGCACGAGTCAATGCCCTAATCGCGGCCGTGGCACCAGGTGCGCTGTTCGACCTGTTTCCTCCTGCGCCTCTATATTTCACAATTACTTGGTCAAAATCCTTCTCGGCAAGCATCTCGGCAATTTTCTCTGCGGCCCTTGTGGCAGCAAATTGTCCACCAGAGTCGCTCCCGCCCTTCGTCACCATTCCTCCCGACACCTTGCAGACAGTCTCTGCTCCAGTTAGATCGGTAGCCGTAATCAGAACATTGTTGAATGTGCTGTAGATGTGTAGAATAGCTTTGTGTCCCATCACGACTCCTCCTCTTCTTCAGGCTCTCCAGACTCTTCCTCTACATTCTCCTCGTCTTCTCCCTCTTCCTGATATCTCAGGGTCTCTAGCTCCTTCCTGAATGGATGTTCCGAGTCACCAAATGGAGAGTTGGTGCTGTATTGGAGAGAATCTTCCTCCTCCTTCAGAACATGATATCCTGGCACCGTCATCCTCTGTTCTCCGATGCAGATGTGCCCGTGTACTATCAGATTCCTTGCAGCTCTCATCGAGGGTGCCAATCCCTTGTAGTATACTACAGACTGCAGCCTTCTTGACAGCATGTGTTCAACATTAATCTCAAGAACGTCTCCAATGTCTGCGCCTGTTTGTAGAAGCCCCTTTTTGGTTAGAGAATCCAGCAATTGCTCCTTCTCCTTTGCATAGTGACCTTCAGTTGAGTCTACTCTTCCAATCAACTTCATCGCCTGATTACGGTGCCTTCTAAGTGCGGATTTCTCTCTCCAGATTTCTCTCATGCCACCCACCTTCTTCAGACCGTATCTTTCTTTCAGATCGTGCTCTTCGTCAATCCTAGCCTGCTTCCAAGGGTGAGTTGGCGTTTGAGTTCTCGGCCTGGAAAATTTTGGTTCGCCCATATTCCTAACCTCACTTCTTCCTCTGGACACCAAGAGCAGAGCCTCTTCGGCCATTCGATCTTAGCCTCTGTCCCCTGACCTTGTGACCACTCCTGTGTCTCATCCCACGGAAAGTCTTGATTTCTGCCAGCCTCGCTACATCGTCATCCTTGGTCATTCCGACTTCATTTGCAATAATGTGCGCATCTTCGTTTGACTCAAGATCTCGCTGTCGGTTAACCATCCACCAAGGGACGTTGGTGGCATACTCGTCAATGGCGCTTCTAAGCTGATCCTGCTCATCTGAGGAAAGGTGCCCCCCAAGTCTGCTTCCTTCTATTCCAGACAACCGGCAAATCATCATTGAAGTCCTGATTCCTATGCCCTTTACAGACGTTAGCCCATATGTGATGGGCTTCAATCCATCGATATCAGTATCTGCAATTCTGACGATGTAAGAGAAGTCGTCTCCAAGTTCCGCTTCGTCTACTTTTGGCATTACGGTTCCCCCGTGTTCACCTTTCGGTGGCCCTTTGGGCATCTTCGCGACCTACAGTCCCTATTTGAACCGATTGGACGCCCCAATTTCTTGATGAAACGCTACTCCTTGCAAACTACGAACAACTTCTGCGTTCCCGTGGGTCTTTCTATGTCCATGTCAACCATGAAACCCTTCTTCCCCTCAGTCCCTTTCAGCTCTCGAGTAATCCTCCTTTGAAGCGTGGGATGAATTTCTGGATCTAAGCTACATCTGAGCGTGATATTCGATATCCCCCTTTTAGCCACAGAAGATGCAACTTGATCAATTGTGTTCAGCTCAGGAGGAGAGAGTCTGTGCTGGACAATCTTTCCAGTAGCTACCACGAATCCAAGCACCTCATCATCATCGGCGATTTCGTCTGTGTGTATGAGCATAGGCCTCCTGCCTTCAGTTCTGACCCAAGAAGAACCAGCTCCACTAGAAATGGCCTTTCTGTGCCAGGAGTTCTGAAGGCCGCTCTCAATCAGCACTGGATCAACTATTGTCAGGTATGCTCCACGGGGTATTTCCATGACACTTCCGAAAGAAGTGGAATTTGCTCCAGAGCCTTTTCCTTCGATGCTAGAAATAACCTTCTTCCTTCCAACTCTGATACATCTGTTGGGGCTACTAGATGAGAGAGATCCAACCCATACTGAAAGCCTGTCTACCCTGCCACCACCTCGACTAAGCCATTCCCAAGTCCAAGACGCACCGGGGAAAGTAGTCTCGAGAATCCCATCAACCATCGCTCGCTGAACCGAATCCAATCTAGGAGATAGATCTAACAGCACTGCAGGCCCCTTAGGCCCCGTCTGTAAATGACTACTCCAACCCTTCAGTACTGATTTGATGTCTGGCTCCATCTCATCAAGACTGTGATTCTGGGCGTCCCTTGGTCTGGCTGGGTCAATATGCAGCATCGCTATGGGGGGATGAGCTCTCGTACCAGCTTCTCTTAGACTAGACCAGTATGTGGAAATTGCGGACTCAGCAGAACAGCCGTCTCCCACCAAGACCCGGTCAAGAGAACGTTGGACCTCTCCTTCAGAATTGAGATGCATATTAGCCGCACAGAGTTTTGCCACATCAGAATCTATTTCGACAGCAAGGGCAGGTCGTTTGAGAATTTTTGAAAAGGCTATCAGTTGGATCCCGGAGCCAGCAGCTGCATCCAGAATAACTCCAGCAGGTAGTGTCATCGGGTCAATCTGATTTGCTCTTATCGAGGCTACTGACCATGGAGTGGACAATCTCCTCATTCCATCACTCATGAAGAACTCAGGCTCTCCCTTCCTGGAAGCCTCTGGTTTACCCTTCCTCTTTGCATTGCTTACCAGCCTCTTCGATGGAACTATTGCGGCATGGCCCCCTTCATCCACAGCCGTTCCCGTTGGAACTTAGTCAAGTCTCTTTCGTGAAAATCACTCTGATATCGGGGCACTTCTCAGGGTCAACTCAAACCTCAGCCAGGTGTCCTCCAACTCGTGTCCTTCGCTATTGCCGTAGGCAATGTCGGGCGGGAGAAGGGTAGTGTGGGTTGTTCCGGTATTGATTCCTGGAATTAGCCCTCTATCGTTGTCAATGTCAAGTCCTATCGCAGACCAGCAGAATCCTTCTATCGACCAATTGCATCCTTCACCAGCGGAGTCACTCCAGTCTCCGCTATCCAACTCTTCTTCTGAATCGGCATCCCAAACAGTATACTGCACTGCAAATGGATCTCCATCTTGGATGTGAACGTCTCTGTCTTCGGGTCCTTGGAAAATGTTCACATCTAACCTAACTTGAGCATCTAAAACCGAAATATGAGTGGCTGTAACGCTTATTTCCCTCTCTGTAATCTCCTCAATCAAATTGATTTCCAAAATAGAACTTTCATTCCCTCCAAGATCGTTGATAATTAGATACGGCTGGTTGTTTGATGAGAAAACAACCCCTCCCCCACCAATCTCCAGTACCAGATTGAGAGTCTGGTTTGCCCTGTTGTAGACTGCCACACTCGCTGAATCCCCCGAGCCTTGGTGTTGCCAATCACAGCGAGTCTCTCCTGGAAGGAGGAAAACTCCATCCTGTCCCGATAGAGATTGAGGCCACTCCCAGTTGTCCTCTCTTGGAGAGCATGTGTCGTAAAGCAATCCAACTTCCCAAAGCCACCGTCCATCTTCGTTAAGGATATCGACATCAGTTGTGCCGAAAGACGCCTCTATTTCATCAAGGAAACCCTTTGCAGAGATTCCAACCCATACCGAGGACAATAACAGACTAATTCCTGTAATTACCGAGAGAACTAGGGCCGCTCTAGGAACGGCCATTTTATTCAGTCCTAGGGGTATTGGGGGATGCTCAATCTCATCGGGAGTATCCGATATCCACGACCTCGTCACAAGACCATAGAATTGTCAGTACGTCATCAACGTTGGCACTTCCGGATTAGCCTCTCAGCAGTTCATCTTGGTTCTCTAGCCCCAGCCAGGCTACGATGCCTAACTCAACTGCTAGAGCAGACATTCCAAGCAATATTTCGTACTCTCCAATATCTCCCGAAGAGAAAATCAAGAAGCATAGTATAGCAGCAACTAGGTCAGCAAGCCCCCAGATTCTGAAACCCTTCCTTAGTTGCAGGATTCCAATTACCCATATCTCTGTGGACATCAGTATCATCAGAATGGGGAGCCCAAAGTCTCCAATCATCCCTACTGCAATTGCTCCCGAAATCACGAATATGTGCCCATTAGCGACAAGTGTTAATGTCCACTTTGGCAGATTCAGTGGAACAGTTAGTGCACATGCAACCATCACAATAATTCCAGCGGTCAGTACAATCTCTCCGAACCAGTCAAGAAGACCTTCATTCCATCTAGAGAGTGCAAAAATGGCCAATATTCCACTAGGGAGTGCAATTCCGAGCTCGGATGGCCGTGAGGCCCTAACACTCTGGATTGCAGAGCTAGTAGCGGCTAGAATTCCTGCGGGTCCGAAGGACATCATCACAATTGCTAGACTACGGGCGCCGTTCCGGAGTCCATCTGAGTCACTATCATCCCTAAGCCTCCTCCTCCCTTCGATCCAATAACCTAGAAACACGCACATTACAAGAATCGACTCGAGAAGCAGCCAAGGCATCATCCAATCCAGTGCATCTCCATCGAAAGGATCCACAGTGATCGGGAGAGGCAGAGCCCCAACCAATGCCCCACCGATCATACGAGTCAACAACAAGGGGATAACGAACCAGTCAATCGCAATAGCGATCCTGTCGATCAGATTCTTTTGCTGTAGCAGGTATATCATCAACAGAACAAGAATTAACGAGCATGCAACTGCCATGTCCAGAAGCATCCGAGGACTGCTCCCCGGCGGGAATACGTGCGCAGACAAGAGAACCAGGCACACTCCAGATATCGTAAGTGCTATCGGCATCTCCATTCCCAGAATGTGTGGCAAATCTAACTCAAGGCCCTTGGTGCGCTTCTTGATCAAAAATACTGTCGTACAACAGAAAACACCCGTGGAAACAAGAATAAGGGGACCAATTCCTAGTACAGCAGAACTTAGGATCCCTGTGAGTAACACAATCACCAGTACAACCATCCCAACAATAGGGGTATGAGTGATCTCGGAGGATAGGAGCTCTGACATGTCCTCGGTATCTGACAGTTCTCTCTTGCTCCTTCGTAGCTGTTCCATCTCTGCCACTTTCGGATTGTAGGAGGATAATGATCCAAATGTAGTAGAAACCATCCCCTCGGAAACCATGCTGCTAACGGACTCTCTCTTAGCAATGGTCCTCAACTCCGATCTAATCTCCCCCCTGGAGATTAGCCAAAAAGAAGTAACAACAAAAATAATCGACGATGATATCTGAAGTACATAATCGTCCGACCCGATAGACAGCATACTCGTGACTACTACTAGAATCAGTGCAGAACAAGCAGGCCTGAGAATATTCTCCATTTGCTCAACTCTCGGCAAATAGACTGAGAGAATCACAACAGTACAAACTACTGCTAAGAACTCGGTTTCCGGGATGGACCCAAAGATATCCCCAGAGTCAAACTCAGAGAGCCATTCAGGAGAGGTCAACCCCTTAGATGGCTCTCTCCCTGTCCAGAAAACAAGCAGGGGTACAATCACCATCCCAATCCCAAGACCGTATGTTGAGTCCTTTCCGAAGTACAATATCGAGGAAATAGATAGGCACATTAGGACAATAATCGCCTCATCAAGCCCATGTCTCCATTGGATCGTTAGGAAAGTAAGTGCAATGATCCAAACAATACTCTCCTCACTGCTATTCCTGAACCCCAGTGAGAAACTCAGAATGTGCAAGGCCGAAATCAGTGCCAGCAAAGAAACCAGAGAAACCGTGTTGAAACCGTCAAATTGAGCTAGAATGACAATTGTGAACATCGGCAACCATAGACCAATGCTCCACAGATTCAGCATCCCAGAATCCCTAATTGAAGCAGAGATTTCTGTTATCCCCATGAAACCAGACGCTAGATTTACCCCACTATCTCCCATTTTTGTGTTTACTACCAACATTAGCACAGATGCCAGTCCAAGATAAATCCCCAAAGGAAGAGGATCAAGATGGACCATTCCACTGTAGTCATTCATGTCGTTCGCCAGCATTATGGTCCTCACAGTCTCTTCAATCAGTTTCTCAATCACGATCCACGACCAAGGAAGAATGACTGTGACACCAGTTAGTGAGGAAGACTTCCGGCTTATTGCAAGAATAGCGGTTCCAATGTGAAGCAGGGATAGGATGCCCAATAGAATGAACCCACCATCTCCGTTCGATTGACTTCCAGTTGGAACTAGTAGGACCAGTATTGCAAGGATGGCCACAGAACCAACCCACAGGACTCTATCCGAAACACTACTCTGGTCTCTAAGGATGATTGCGACAGTTATTGATGCACCAACCACCGTGAATATCTGGTAAGATGACGCACCGAGAGTTTCGCCAACAAGACCCTCATTCAATAGAACTACTATGAGCATGGCTGCAGTAATCAACAGTGGTTGCGACACTCGACGTGCTTGAACACCTCTCACGACTAGGTAAGACCCTGCAAATGCCCCTCCGAGGAAAGTCACCATACCTAGAGCATAACCCAAGTCTTCACGATTGGATGCAACTGCTAGAAAAGCACCCACCATCCCTAGAGAAATCGAAATCCCCCATAGTCCCGGCTTTCCCAG
>CAZPNT010000002.1:0-23899 GCA_964588055.1 uncultured Candidatus Poseidoniales archaeon
TTTCTCAGTGGACGAGGGGACGTTCGTCGAGATTCACGCCAGAACTATGGCAGGGGAACCGGACATTTTCGTAATGACCGAATCGGCATTTTCGTACTATTCACCAACCTCGAACTGGTCCTCCTCCCTCAGGATAGTATCAGCAGACATGCTCTTGGTAACCAATGAAAGGTACCTCCCATGGGAGGCTATCGATACCGATGGGGAAGACCTCCTCATCGTCGTCGACAATAGGCCAGGACCGGGCGGTGGAGGTGCAGGGACTTCAGATGCAGCGGTCACGGTCACGGTCACCCTGACACCGGTCCTCTCGCCGTCAATCTCCAGCCAGAGTGACTTGGATTCAGTAGATGTCGGAGAAGTGGTTACCCTATCTGCATCGGATACTCCCAACAAGTCGGATCAGATACTCGACTCAGGCTTCTCATGGGACACAGACTCGGATGGCGTCAATGACAGGAACGGGATCACAACAGAGCAATCATGGACAGAGCCAGGAAACTATACCATACGGCTGTCGGTAACTTCAGTGGACTCCAGGAGCGCTAGCACATCAAGAACTGTCACAGTTTCTGACATGTCCCCCCCTGAGGTTTCCATGGGAGCATCGGAAGAGGTAACGAAGGGCTTCGGCGAGGAGCTGTCTATCAGTGCAACATTCTCGGATAATTGGGGAGTTGAGAGGATTGACTGGCTATTCGACGAGTCAATTGTGCTATCTAACTACTCCATCTCAGAACCCACATCCACCCTCACAATGCAGGTTTCAGATGACTACTCACCTGGCCAGCACGTCGTCTCACTCGTTGTCACGGACAACTCGGGAATGACCACCAGAAAAGACACCATGGTGAACTTCATCGACGTTTCAGCACCAGAGATTTCCCCCTACGCAACTCAGAAAGAGGTCGAATATGGTGATCCGACGATACTGCAGATATTCGCTCAGGATAACCAGTCCGAGAGTCTAGACTACACATGGACTTTCGAGCAGGGAACCGAAAACGAGATTCAATTCAGCGGCCCACAGGTCATCTACGAATTCAATTCAGAAGGCCCGACAAGCGTGGTATGCAGAGTTCAGAACGATGCCGGGCTTTCCTCCTATGCAGAAATACTGGTAATAGTAAAGCGAAGTGAAGGGAGCAGCGGCCTCTCATGGCAGGTCATCGCAGCCATCTCCGTGTTCCTACTGGTAATCCTCTCAGTCGCTTCGCTGTTCTACTACAACTATGCTGTGAATCGAAGGGTGTCAGAGCTCTCGGAGGATGACGAGGAGGACGAATCCCCGCCACCACCCCCATCTACCCAGATGCAGGCACAGATGTGGGGCAGATCCCAAACCCCCTCCTTCCAGCCTCCAGAGCCTTCTACTAATCCAAATCTCGATGATGAGATGTTAGACGTTCTAGGTGGCGGGCGAACATCCGGACAACCTCCCATTCCGCAGAATACCCCAAAAGACGCCCTTCTCGGAGACCTAGAGTCACCGCCAGATGGTCAATCACCGGATAGCTCCAACGACAGGACGGTCAGAAAGGAATGCAGCGACTGCTCCAAGAAATTCGAGATCACACTACCCGATGGACTCGACGCTGCGTACACCAATTGCCCTCATTGTGGCTCAGAACAGTTTGTCACTCTCGGCTAGAGTCCCGAAACCGCGATATTCAGAAGTCCGAGCAGGGCAACACCCTATAGCGCACCTCTAAGAGGTGCGATTCAGAATGGACCGAGAAAGCCCTTCCGGGAAGGAAAATCCGAACTCGTCCAGGCTTACCCTGGTCCTTGTGCTGATATTCGCCTCCCCGCTACTTCTACCCTTCACCTATGCCAGTGGGGAGCCCCGGTTCGAATCGAGCGATTTCGGTGTTCTAGACGAACTCAGCGACATGCTCGAGGAGAGGGGGTCCTTCCTCGACTCAAACTCCGTCTCACCCCTGGCAGACGCGAGAATCGACGCCGTTCGGGATTCGGTCAAATCTTCCGACCCCTCCAGCTCTATTTCTGAGGTAGGGCCCTCGATCGATGGTCTTTCCATGACCTCATCTTCCCCACCAGACCCCGAACACCCGGCCCCCTACGATCTACTGCTAACCGGAGGCAACAATCCAGGGATGGTGGACAACATCTGGCAGACACTATTCAACATCACAGACTACGTCATCTGGACCCAGTACATCGATGAAAACGGACAAATCAATGAGAAGTACGAGGTCGTGTCATTCAGTGCCTCACTATTCTCAATTCTGAACACCGACACAGAGGCACTGCTACACGCAGTCGACGTTGACGGGGACGGTGACGACGACATACAAGTAGGCCTGACGGTCGATGTTTCGTTAATCGGGGGATGGGGGGTCGAGGGTGGTACGCTATGGATTGAGCCCGGGATACAATTCACAGTCAGAGACATCGGAAACAGCGCCTCTGACCCTGACTGGGGGGGCATGAAGTCGCTCCATGTGTCACTGATCAAGGCATTCTCATACTCCGCCTCGGGAACCCTCTTGAATCTAGGAGAGGGTGAGAGCTACGTTTGGATTATCGACTCCAGATTCACGACCCCTCCAAACGACTTCACTTTCGAGGTTGGTATTGAGAGGCTATACTTTGACCTTGTAGAAACAGGCAATGATTTCTTCGGATTGATAATGGCTGCATTATTAGACCCCCTTGGTACATTAGATCCACCAGACGAGTCAGGCATTACCTTCGCATCAATATCTGCCCCGTATTCACTTAGGTTCGAAAACCCCGGTCAGGACGAATGCTCTCAGAGTTACAATACCTCAGAACTCTACACCAAGAGTTCTCTGGATATCACCTGTGGCGTTTCGGCAGGGTTCGGTTACATCCACTACTCACCACCGGACGACAACTCGAACAGAAGGATGTGGGAACTAGCATACATAGAGGCCAGATTCCATCCGCACGCCGAGTCAAAGCGCCTACCCAGGGAGGCAGAACTAGTCGTTAGGACGGACAGCGTTTTGCCAACCTCGGGAGGGATGGAGGGGGAGAAGAGCCTCACGACCTTGGAGTACTGGGCTGACCGCAGGTCCGACCTGCACATTCACTTCCACGAGGATCGTTCCGACCTTCCGGAGTCTGAGTCCGACGGAACATACGGAAACACGACTGATTCCATGGGATGGCTAAGGGGGATGCCATCCGGGACCTTAGAGCCGGAGGAAATTCAGAGGGCTTTCCGGATGTTGGGATCGGCAGATCAACCCGAACTTCCCGGTGACATCCCCACCCAACTTGGGCTAATCATAGGAATCAAGAACTTCACCAGGGACAATAGTCAGAATGTTGACGACCCAACGCTTCCGGTGAACCCAGCCGACCCTCCCGAAAGCCTGATTGTTGTTAGATCAAACGAACCACTCCAAGAGCTCGACTACACCTCTTGGTTCTCGAGAGGCGGCAAGAGCGAGGATCACAGGAGGGTGCACATATTTGCCGACTCAATACCCTCTGCGGTTGCTGTATACGGCTCTTTCGGACTGGGGGGATCAGCCGAATCGAATGACTCCCTCGACTCTGGAGCCAACCTCGACTTCATCTCTAAGATAGTGGATTCGGTAATACTGAACTTAGTCGATGTATTCCTTGACGTTGGTAGTATCTTGAACGAAGTCCCATCGACAATCGTGAATCTGATTGGGGGGAGCGTCGACGCAGGTGGTCTCTCCGGTAGGGAGATGCACCTTTTGATGACAGACACCTGGCTAGCATCCCGCATTCCGTTCCCATTGGATGAACTCTCCATGCAGATAGGATCCTCAGACCACGTCACATCATCAGGAAACCACGTCATACTCTCTCGGGACATAGGCCTCGGACAGATGCAAACAGATCAGGGCCTGGTTGATCCACTGGTTCCTATAGCTGCTAGCATAAACTTCTCGGGTCTCCAAGCATTCTCGCTGATAGACTCAAACACTACCGAAACACAGGAATTCAACCTCAAGACCGTTTCTGACGAGGGCCTTAGACTGTCCTACGTAAGTCATGAGACATCTTCTCTGAATGATTCGAAATACCAGTCTGCATGGTTGTCCGATGTCCCAGATAACATCACAATCTCCGTTTCTCAAACCGGTGTTGATTACAGCGCATCTTCGGAAATCGGCTCCATAGTATACACTGGTTTCGATGGATCCCACAGCCAAGCGGTCAGGATCTCAGGATTCCCCGACTCGTTCTCCACCACATCCGGAAACGTCCTTTCATGGTCTTCCGACTCAGCGATCGATCTTATCGAGGCCCAGCTAACTGACGCCTCCGAACCACTATCCATGGAGGGAGATCACTTTTTGTTCCATCACGATCCTCTAAGCAACACCTCATCATTGTCAGCCACATTGACGGGAGTAAGTGAGGTTGGGTGGATCCCCCCTCTGGAGGGAGGAGCCCCAGGACCCGATGGAATAGGCACCGCATTCGCAACCATTGAGGGCAGGAACGCCATGAGGATTAACATTGCAAACGCCCCATCCAGCGAACAACTACCGCTGAACGTCCTAGCAGAGATAGATCCCCTTCCATCCAGTTTGTCAGTTCAGATTCCAAGCGGATCAGAGGCCGGCCCCTCCTTGGACATACCAGAATTCAACTCCTCGCAGGGCATGACGGGGGTCGCCTTCTTCATAGGCGGATTCTCAGACCTAGGGAGGTCGGTTAACGGGGTCCTATCTGGAATCACCACTGACATCTCCACGGGATCCAGCTCGGGAGATGGAAACTTCTCCTTCTCCCTCGGTCTGGAGGCCGACTCAAACTTCGATCTCGTCGTCGAGTCTTACATGGGATCAGACTCAATGGAAGAACCTGAGTGGGTCCATGGAATAGTCCTCAATTCGGCTACTACAGGAATCACAGATGGCTTCCATCTGAAGACATGGATCCCCAACCTACCTCCATTGGTCGATATCTCCTTATCCAGAGAAATGATTACCAGTGGGGAGGTCTGGTCTGTTACTATCGGACTAGAAGGATGGGAACCATTCAATCCCGAGTTCGTCATCGCCTCAAAGGGAGTAAACGGGCAAGACATATTCCTTACAATCGATGGCCTAGAGGTTGGTTCCCCCACTTCCCTATTGGTAGAATCGGTTTTCCGAACAGAGACTGTAGGAGGGATCACAGAGACCTCAACATCAACGCTTTATTCCATGTCCAACAGGCTGGACTGGTTCCACGCCCTCCTCCTAGATCGCCAAGCGGGAAGCAGAACGGAGATGATGGTCCAGGACATTCCCGAGTCAGTAGAGATCCAGGCCAGCCTAGGAAACGCAGTTTCCATGGATGTCACAGTCCCAGAGCAGTTCCGTCAGGGAGATCTGGGGGTCGGATCGATAATGATCCAACAAATGCAGTGGTTGGATGGCTCATGGTGGCCTGCAACCCTGTTCCTGACCCAAGTTCCCGGTTCGATGAACCTGACCACCGAACCAGATCTGAACTTCGACATCACGAAGAACCTCGCCTTCCAAGGGATGCCAATCCTGGACTTCTCCGCGTCAAGCGAGGGAATGTCACTTTACATTGAGGCACAGGGGAGGGCGATAAACAGCAAGGGAGACGTCGTCCTCCTCGCAGAGGGACTAGCAGACAGGCTTTCCATAAAGCCCACAGATTCCTTCGGGCTGAACATAAGATCCAGCGGAGACGGGGTGGACAGGCTATACTTCAGAGCCACAGACATGCCCACCCTCCCTCCAGTGGTATTGGACCAAATTGAGGCAATGGGCGAGAACCTGAAGAGCGCGAATATCAAGATTCACGAATTCGGGAGAGTGACGGTGATGATCCCGGGCTATCAGTTGATCGAGGTCGCCGATGTCCAGGGTGGGAGGATAATAATCTCGGCCAGAGCCTCTGCGGAGGTCAATGGCATAGACGTGGACCTAAGGGGGGTCGTCCTGGACGCTCAGATCACGGGAGGAGTCCCCTCGGGGACTACTCTGGGAGTCAATGGCTTCGCCTCTGACCTATCACTACTCAACAAGATACCAGGTTTCTCAGGTTCCACCAGCCATTGGATGGCACCTGAACCAATGTCCTCGGGAATCCTAACTCTGGTCGCTACCGTGGGGGGGATGTCGTAATGGGATCACGTAGGGACATAATCGGTCAGGCCTCAGATGCGGACTCCGAAATGGCCCATGAAATCCTGGAAAAAATAGAGGACGTGGCCGAGGTAATAACACCCAGAAGGGTCGTTTTCGCATCAATCATGGCTCTTCTCATAGCTATGGCCTCAGTCTTGTGCATCGTATGGGTGGTCCCCTACGAGAATGTCGACGTCGAGGTGGTTTACATGCAAGCCGGATCCGGGCACATCGTTCTCGCAGAGCTTGACAACAAGGGAAGCCGCGCAATCGAGGATGTCAGTCTGACTATCAGATTCCTCGACTCCGAGGGTTCTGAGATAGACAGGCATGACTTCTACATGGCCGAACTACCAGCTCACAGCTCGATATCCAACACGCCATCAGACGATCTGGAACTTGTGGTACTAGGACAGTCAGTATGGGATGACTACTTGCTTGAGATCACTCTGGAGTACGTGGACAACGATGGACAGAGGGACCTGTACACTTGGACCCATGAGGTTGGGGACTGGACCCGTGAGTCATTCGTGGATCAGACGCCATTCGAATTATTCTAACCCAACGAGCATCCAAACTGACGATAGACCCATAGTATCAAAGCGGGAGAAAAGGGGGAGTTGTACAATGGAGAAACAGGTCTCGACCCTCATCCTCATCGTTCTGTTATCCTCAACACTTAGCATCCCACATCACCACGACCAATCGGGTGAAACGCCCCAAGAAGCCCTATCTTCAGATGTGAAGAGGATAGAGATTTCTCCGGACCCCAACAGCGTCAGGGACCTGGGATCCCCTGAGATATCAGAAGGGGAAGAGGGATTCAGGGGTCTCTGGGCCGACTCCTCGATAGGAATTTACACAACCTCGGGATTGCTTCCCCACTCAGAGATTCCGGCCTCACTGACCGAGCCCAGGTCAGATCTGATGATAGTGCTGGTCTCTTCAGAGACTGGCCTTTGGGATGCTAGAACATCCATGCTTGAAGCGGCCAATGTGGCGGTAAGGACCACCATTCCCCCATCAGGATTCCTAATCCAGGGGGGAAAGGAAGCACTCCAGTCCGTAACCAGACTCCCCTTCATCGAGGCTAGCCACTCGGTTCCTCTGGCACTAATGGTCGAAGACGCACTATGGCGCCAGCAATCGATAACAGAGGTAGAGTTGATTGGGTGGAAGGATGCAGAACTGAACAGACTGGACTCGCCGGGATTGGGGCTACCAGGCTCTGTTTCCATGCTCGCTCAGGATTACCTGGATGGGGCTTGGTCCCCATCAACGGGGATTCACTTTGGAGATCTCCAGCCCTCATCCATCCCCGAGTTGGCGATGAATCCAGAAGTCTCATTCATCTCCACAACCCCCGATCTTACCACTTGGAACAACCTAGCTCGAACTCACATGGAAGCGAACTCCGTCGAGTCTTACTTCTTCACAGGATTGAACGGAAGCGGCCAGAGGGTCGCAGTAGCCGACACGGGAATAGACCACGATCACGGTGACTTCGGCTCTAGGATTGTCCAGAGGATAGACGTCGCGAACGATGGTTCGACTGCAGACACCAACGATGGCCATGGAACGCACGTGGCATGCACCGTCCTCGGCTCGGGAAGTCGAACGAGCGCTTACGAGGGAATCGCTCCCCAGGCCGAGCTATACATGCAGGCTATGGAGGACGACGACTCTGGAGCCCTGTCGGGTCCAGGGGTGTACTCCCTACTCAACTCTGCCTACAGCTCCGGAGGGGCTAGGATCCACACAAACAGCTGGGGCAGTTGGAACTCCGGGGGAGACTACTCCACACAGTCTGAGGACGCTGACGACCGGACTTCAACATGGGACCAGTACTGGACATACGACGGGATGACCGTCCTATTCGCCGCTGGAAATGAGAGGGATGACGGTGTGTCCCCACCAGGTACTGCGAAGAACGTGATCACGGTAGGGGCCCATGTCAACAGATACAGCAACAACGCAGCAGACGAGATGTACTACTGGAGCAGTCGCGGCCCTACCGACGATGGCAGAATTAAGCCCGATATCGTTGCAGCAGGGGACTACATCAGGTCATGCAAGGCCCAGGAAGCATCCGAGGCCCCAGACAATCTCAACGACGACTGGTACGTAGAGTACAGCGGAACCTCGATGGCAACACCCGCAGCAGCAGGAGCCTCTGCAATCGTCAGGGAGTACCTGATGGAAGTTGCTGAGAGGCCAGATCCCCAAGGAGCATTGGTGAAGGCTATGCTGATTCTTGGTGCTGAGGACATGGGTACCCGTGACATCCCCAACAATGACGAGGGATGGGGCAGGATCAACCTGGTGAACACGCTCCTCCCCGATAGCGATGTGGGGATTTTCGTGGATGACAGATCAAGGCTCTCCAGCGGACAGGAGGCATCTTACAACTTCGACGTCACTAGATCGGGGGAACCCCTGAAGGTAGTGCTGACCTGGTCAGACTACCCGGGCTCAACGTTCTCAGGAACGCAGCTTAGGAACAACCTCAACCTAGAGGTAACTTCTCCCGATGGATCCGTAACCTACCTAGGAAACGACTTCGAAAACGGAAGGTCGACCACAGGGGGCTCCAAGGATACCAAGAACAACGTGGAGGTAGTTCTGATCGACTCGGCAACAACAGGCGTGTGGAACGTAAAGGTGAAGGATTTCTCCCATGGAGGAAGCAGGACCTACCAGCCATTCGCAATCGCAGTCAGGGGAGTGAACGTTAACGACCTAACTCCAGACCCCTCGATAGCCCCGGGGTCATTCGAGATATCCACTCCAATACCTCAAGTCGGAGAGGCCACCAGCTTCTCCGTTTCAGTGGTCAACCAAGGTTCCGGCTCTTTCGCAGAGGTATTCGTCTCGGCACACATCAACGGGGACCCCCTTGAGACCAAGTCTCTCGGCATGTCCCCCGGTGAAGAGGTGAGGCTGGAATGGGACTGGACTCCACAGTCATCTGACAAAGGAGAGACTCAGATCAGAATAGAGATCGATCCAGGTGGTGAACTCGAGGAGCTCTACGAGGACAACAACCTCATCGTGATTAACATAGATGTGAGCGCACCGGGAATACAGGCTTCCACCGTCTCCGCTTGGAAGACCCTCCAAGATGCCTCCGACACGACAACCAGGTGGGAGATCGAAATGACAAACCTGGCTCTCTTCGAAACGAACGCCAGCATAGACGTCACCAAGCCCGTGAGGGTTATCGATGGCGTGGAGTTCGACTGGTTCAAGAGCTTCGATCAGATTTACGTGGAGCTAGGGCCAGCGGAATCAACCACGGTAAACCTGACCCTTGTTCACCCAGCACCCCCCGAGCCCGGAACATACTCGATGATGATCACTGCAACTGACGAGGACTTCGATGTGGAGTCACAATTGGAGATTTTCTTCGACGTCCCGGTTCTAGCACAGCCCGAAGTCTCCCTCCCCTCAGAAGAGATTCAAGTCGACTCTTATGAGATTACCAATACCTCTGTGGAGATCCACAATCTCGGCAATGGGGCTCAGACATACGACATCGAGCTCCACTCTCCCGCAGGGTGGGAGGTCGGACTGCTGGATCTGGGACCATTCCAGGGGTCAAAACAGGGCTCGACGGGAACACTTTCCACGGGGGGCTCAATTTCTGCGGGGATCATGATTACCCCTCCAGGTGTCCTTCTCGTCTCTGGTTCCACGTTCTTTGCTGAAATCAAGGTGAAATCAAGGGTCAGCTCAGAGGTCTGGACATATCAGATCCCCATGGTGATCCAACCCAGCGACTCGCTAGAATTGAGCCCCGAGTCCGGAGGGAGCGAAGGAGGGGTCCCTGCGGACTCCCTGCATGAGATTGCGATACAGATATCCAATCAGGGTAACAGGGAGGTGAAACTAACTCCAATCTCGAGGTCTCTCCCAGGGGGGTGGTCAATCCAGGGGGGGCTGAATGAGATCACAATCCCCATGGGCTCCAATGTCCAATGGTCTTTCTCAATACAGGGTAACGGCCTGGCTGCAAGTGGCCCTGTGGAGATACGCTTCCTAGTGGAGGATGGAGACTTCTTCGACTGGAACACAACGGTGGAGGCAATTTCCGGCGCGATTCCCGAACTCTCGTTCCATGAGGTTGTCTTCGTCGAGGGAACTACAATCGAATCCTCTACAGTCCCCCTCGGTTTAGGTGCCCACCCGGTAGGCAGCCCCTTCGACATGGGCTGGAAACTGGAGAACCAGGGAACCTCGATTTGGGAGCCGGATGTCTCATTGGAACTCCCTAGCGAGGACTGGCAATCGAGCTGCGCAATCAACCCAGTCAGGATAGGCCCAGGTGAATCCGCGATGGTGTGGTGCTCCATCACCATCCCAATCAGCCAGGAGGCCGGATCAGAGCCAGGAATCTCGCTTGTCCTTGCTGGTGACGGAATAGAATCCAGAGGGGAAGTGACCCTGCTGGTAGACACCGTCAAGGAGGTAGAATGGACCATGGTGAACTACAACGAGGCAAGGAAGGACACCCCCACAATCATCTATCTGGAGCTACGAAACTCCGGGAACGTGGCAATCTCAAACAGAATCGTGACCGAAGCTCCGGAAGACTGGGAGATCAGGATTCTGGATGGAATCCTCGTAACCCTACAGCCCGGCGAGGTGAGGTCCGTGCAGGTTGAGTTCACACCCGACTCTGGTTCCGACGGTTCAATAACCGTGATGCTAGCAAATGCAGAGGACACATCAGGGCAGTCAAAGACGCTCGCAATCGACGTCATCTCGGAATCCAACGGAGGGGGATCCGGTACCCTGATCTTCTCCGTTGGAGCATTTCTTCTGATTGCCGTAGCGGCAGTCTTCGGGGCCTTGGCCTTCTCGAGAGCCGGTGGGAACCTGTCATCCATCATCCCATCCAGGACAGGCCCAGAACGCCCACATAAGGAGGAAAGGGCCACTCATGAACAGCAGTCCCCCCTGCCAGGCGGGAGCGCAGGGGAGCCACCAAGCCAGCAGGACACGGAATTGCAGAGATTCCCCGACTATCCGGGTTGGTTGTGGGACCCCAGCAACGAGCAATGGGTCGCAGACCCGGAATACGACCAAGGAGAGCAATAGCCGCGGAGACGCCTCAATCCCGAAAAACCGTGATAATTGGCGAACTTTGAGCCCGAAGCCCTTAGAGGGGCGAATGTCTCGGTCAACTGATGAGAAGGTCCGATTCGGCAGTAATTATAGCGACCCTGATACTAACTTCCTTCGTATCCGCTCCTGCTGCTGCAGCGGCAGACATCGCGCTGACCGCCAGTCCCACTAACTCCACAGCAACCACGGAGGACGCAGCCGAATACGACATCACGATAGTAAACACCGGTGACGAGGATCTGACGGTCACTCTCAGTGCGTCACAAGAGTCGGACTGCAACGGGTTCACTTCCAACTTGGAGTCCACCGTATTCTCGGTCGGAGAGGGGGAGTCTGAGACCACCACCCTCACAGTTAGCATAAACGACCAGGCATCGGGAGATTGCGTAACCACCGTGAATGCCAACGGGGTTGCTTCCAACCCTACAGAGAACGCCCAGGACGACGTCGAGGTAACGACAACCGCTGAGGGGGGCGGACAATACTCAGTGAAACTGGACTACATCAACCCCAGCAACGGTGCGATAGACTACGACGGGGAGGACGACGAGGTCGAGTGGACCGCAGACGTCGAGAACACAGGAGAGAACGACGCGACTGTCCAACTATCCATGTCATCCACCTCTGACTGCGATGACAACGGGCTAGAAGCCACGGTAGATCCCCAGCAGATGCAACTCAACTCCGGCGACAAGGAGACCGCCACGGTCACGGTGAGCCTCCCCGATGGCAGCTCAACCGAGTCAGGTGATCACTGCTTCGTACTGGAGGCAACCGTTTCCAACGACCCAAACAGCCTGGACCAAGCTAACGACAGCCTAAACCTGAACCTGAAGATTCCGGAGGTAAAGACTTGCGACTCCTCGCTGCAGAACCCATCACATAACCTGGATCCCGGTGAGTCGGCGACCAACTCGTTCACCCTCACCAATACCGGCAACACAGCCTGGACTGTCAGCGCATTCGCGACATCAGAGGGCCTTGATGTCAGCGACTGGGTCGACTTCGAGACACCGACAAGCAGACTGCTCTCCGAACCGGGGGGGTCCCAGGACACAACCTCGTTCGAGTTCGAAATCACCCCAGACGACTCCGTTGAGCCTGGAACTGTGGACGTCTACATCCAGGGGAGAGCGGGAAGCAGCGTCGGCTGCGAGTCCCTCCTAAGGGTGAATCTAGGCCAGGTTCACGACGCATCCCTCTCACTTTCCAATCCCTCAGTAAGCAACGTAGACCCAGGAGCAACTGCCTCGACCTCTATGATGGTCACCAACACCGGAAACGGACAGGACAACTTCGCCT
Source organism: uncultured Candidatus Poseidoniales archaeon (assembly GCA_964588055.1). Classification (GTDB taxonomy): domain Archaea; phylum Thermoplasmatota; class Poseidoniia; order Poseidoniales; family Thalassarchaeaceae; genus UBA36. Next base: position 12,552 of record CAZPNT010000002.1, read on the forward strand.
TGGGAGTCAAGGACCTCTCACCGGGATGGCAGGTCGAGCTATCTGAGACATACGTAACAATAGATGGCCGGCACTGTGAATCTACCACTAACTGTGACAGGAAGAGCGTCCAGGTCCAGATCACCGTCCCAGCCAATGCGAAGTCGGGCATAGAATTCGAGGTCACGATGTACGTCAACTCGCAGGGGACCACCCTTGACGAGGTGACTGCTACCGTAACCGTCGCAGCGGTGCACGGAGGAAGCCTTGACCTACCCTCCGACTCACAAACCGGTAGGTTCGGCCAATGGGTCTCATTCCCGATAGGGCTGACCAACACGGGAAACATCCAGGACAGCTTCGCCCTCTCCTCCTGTGATCCTAACATCCCGGACTCATGCGAGGATACCAAGTGGGACTCCAGGTTCAAGGACGACCAGGGGAGCGAAATATCACAACTGAACATCCAGTCAGATGAAACCATCCAGGTTTTCCTGGAAGTTCTGGTCTCTGACAACATCAACAACAACTCGGAGTCATTCGACGTGAGAATAGGAATCGTGGGAACCAACATCATGATGGAGGAGACGCTGACCGTTACCGTATCCAACTTCAACTACAGCATGTCAGTGGCATTCCAGGAGCCGGGAGAAGACCCTGCCCTAATGCGATTCTCACTCCCACCGGGAGGATCCTCGTCCATGTCCTTCGTCGTTTCAAACACCGGAGACGGAGGTGCGGACGATGCAGTCATCAGCGTCTCTGGAATGGACTCCTCGGTCCTGAGGACGATTAGCGCAGATGGCCAGACCCTGGAAAACGACCAGGTCACAGTCCCTGCGAACGGGCAGGTGCTGATCACAATAGACTTCGATGTCCTCGACGTCGAGAGCGGGACCTCGGGAGTGATCAGGCTATCTGTCACATCGAAGAAGAACACAGGGCAGACTCCCTCGTACGTCGACCTGGTGATGGAAATAAGGGCAATTCACGATCTCCAAATCGACATAGAGACAAGCACTCTCAAGGAATCTTCGTGGCCCGACAACACTGAGTTCACCATATTCGTCACCAACCACGGCAACGTCGAGGAGGAGGTGGAGGTACTGACCAGCGACTCTCTGAGGGGCTGGACTGTGGACGTTATCGGGGACGAGTTCAAGCTGCAGCCTGGAAAGACAGAGGAGGTCACCGTGCGAGTGACTCCCCCAAGCCAGTTGATTTCAGACGACGAGTACACGTTCACTGTGATAGTCCAGCCCAAAGACATGCCAGTTGCAGGAGAGCCGATAGACCTCTCGGTGGAGTCCAAGGTCGGGAGCGGGGTCCTCTCAGGTGATGCACAGAGGGCTGTAGCAATCGCGATAATCGTCGTTGGAACCATGGCGGTGACCTATCTTTTCCTCAGGGTCAGAGCAGAGAACCGGATGATGGAGGACTCTCTGCTCCTGAACCACGATGACTGACAGTTCCAAGGCCTGCGTTCGGATACGCTTATGTCCGGAATTTTCGTGGACAAGCACGACGGTCCCTACGGGACCGAGGGTGATGCCATGAGTACCGTAGCGGAGATGTACCTGCCCGTGGCGGTGATGACTCTAGTCGGAATCGGGTTCCCGGTGGGTAGCTTCATTGCAACCAGGTTCCTAAGACCGACCCCGAAGGGCTCCGATTCCAGCAAGACGCGCTCGATCCTACTTCCCGGCTACGAGTCCGATCACAGCCTGTACATCAGGCGCGACTCCACCTACGAGTGCGGTGCTGACCCAATTGGCGATGCGGACATCAACTTCCACTTCCAGTACTACTGGTACGCCATCGTCTTCCTGGTGTTCGACATCGCGTTCATGTTCCTCGCTTTCGGCGGTGTGATGGCAATCCAGAAGGGGAGCGGAGAACTATCCGACGATGGAGCGATCATCAGCGCCCTCGTGACAATGTCAATCTTCATCCTGCTGATGGGGCTAGGAGTCTGGCACGTATTCAGGAAGAGAGGAAGGATATACATCTGAGGGATAGCATGGACGGCGATGGTCAGAACTACTCTGTCTTCAACAGCAGGATGCTGGTGGACACCGTCGGGGACATTACCGATGACGCACTCAAGGCCAGTCGGATCAAGGACGTGATCGGCGTCCTGGTGGGTCGGGTATTCAACTGGAGCCAGCGGAAGTCGCTATTCCCCCTCCACCTCGGCATCAAGTGCTGCGCCCTGGAGATGGCAGCCGCTGGAGCCAGCAGGTTCGACGCCGAGAGATTCGGGGTATTCTTCCGCTCTAGCCCCAGGCAGTGCGACGTGCTACTGGTCAACGGACCCATCAGCAAGAAGTTCGCAGACCCGATAGTGAGGCTGTGGGAGCAGATGCCGGAGCCGAAGTGGTGCATTGCCATGGGGGAGTGCGCAATCTCTGGGGGACCCTACTTCCAGTCATACAACATCCTCGAGGGGGTCGACACGGTGATCCCCGTGGACGTCTACATCCCTGGTTGCCCTCCCAGGCCAGAGGCTCTAATCGACGGCTTCGACAAGCTGAGGCAGAAGATTATCCGAATCGGCGCAGTTCCAGATGATGGCACCCCCGAGTCGAAGAACCCGATAATCATTGGAGACGACTAGGAGGGATTTCACTGGACAAGATAGTTTCAACCTCGAGCCAGAAGTCTGCAGCAGAGGCGATGGCGAACGACCTTTCCTCCATGGAAGGAGTGAGTGCCGAGGTCTCGGAGAGGACAAGCGGCACCAATCCCCGAAACGTCGTTTCGGTCGATTGCGCTAGCGAGAATTGGAGGCATCTCGCAGAGTGCCTGAGGGTCGAGCACGGGGTGGACTACTGCTCAATGATCACCGGAATCCACTGGCCGGAGGGGGGCTCCGAGAAGAACTGGGAGGTAATTTACCACTTCCTCAGGATGGGCATCTCGAACCCACCCGTCGTGGATGGAATGGTCCAACCCATCATCAAAGACCCATCCAAGCTGGAGGGGGCGGACGTGCCGCTGGAGATAGAGGTCAGAATCGCACTACCTGAGACAAGGGAGCCCAAAGTGGCATCGGTCCAGGACATCTGGGTCGGAGCGGACTGGAATGAGAAGGAGACATGGGACCTCGTGGGGATAGACTTCGAGGGGCACGTAGGGATGCGCAGGGTACTGCAGCCACACGAGACCCCGGTCGGATTCCACCCCCTGCAGAAGCAGCACAAGCTACGATATCACGACTTCGAGGAGATGTACGACGACGCGCAGGGCTTCCTGAGGAAGCCCTCCGACGCGGGGAAGATCAAGTGAGGTGAGAAAATGGCAGAGATGTGGATTTCCATGGGCCCGCAGCATCCCATGACGCACGGCCTATGGACCCTGAAGGTCAAGGTAGACGGCGAGACTGTAGTCGATACAGAGCCAGACCTTGGCTACATCCACCGAGGCGTCGAGAAGATATGCGAGTCGAGGGACTTCACCCAGATTACAACCTACTGCGACAGGCTCTGCTATGCCAGCGCAAACACATGGTCGCACTCATACATCTACGCCGTAGAGGACCTCCTCGAGGTCGAGGTGCCAGAGAGGGCCGAGTACATCCGGCTAATCGCCGTAGAGCTCCAGAGGATCGCTTCCCACCTGATGTGGCTGGGTGCTTACGGGCCAGACATAGGCAACCTCTCCGTCATGGTCTGGTGCCTGAGGGAGCGGGAGATGATGATGGACCTGCTCCAGGAACTCGGTGGCTCCAGGATGCACTACAACTTCCCCAGGGTGGGTGGCGTGAAGCGTGACCTCCCTCATGGTTTCGCCCAGAGGGCCAGGGCCAAGGTGAGCCTGTTCCTAAACAGGATACAGGAGTACGAGGCCCTGTTCGACGAGAGCACCATCTTCCTGATCAGGACCCAGGGAGTTGGATATTCCAAGTCGGAGGAGATGGTGAACCACGGTGTCACCGGCCCAAACCTCAGGGCAGGCGGAATCAACTACGACATCAGGACCTCACACCCCTACTCGGTGTACAGCGAGCTCGACTGGGAGGTTCCGGTCGAGAGGCCATCGGTGAAGGGGGCAGACTGCTACGACAGGTACAGGATACGAGTCGAGGAGATGAGGGTGAGCGCTATGATGGTCCTCGAGGCCCTCGACAAGATACCAAGAGGCGCAGACACCTACCACGAGCCTGGAGACCCCGCAATCCTGGCGAAGGCACCGAGCAGGGCCCCAGAGGGGACCTCGGGACACCATCACTTCGAGGACAGCCGCGGTGAGTCAATGTTCTACATAGCCGGGGGCGGGGAGGCCAGGGGAAAGAACCCGTACAGGGTATCCATTCGCTCTCCGATGTTCATCACCATCCCTTACGCATCAAAGTGCATGGTCGGCTACAAGGTCGCAGACATTCCAGCGATAATGGGGTCATTCGACCCATGCATAGGTGAGACTGACAGGTGAGATGATGGCAACGAGCGATTGGTTGGACCTGAGGGGCTGGATCGAGGGCTTGGTCGGCTGGTCTATGGACAACGTGCACGACGCACTCCCATCGGGCGACATTGACGCCTCAGTCACGATCTCACTGCCGAAGGGAATCTGGCCGGAGGACATAGTCCTAGGCCGAGCGATCAACCTGCAGGATGGCTTCGGCCAGATCCAACCAGGCCTGGAGGGGTTCTTCGCCGCCACGATGATCTGCACAGTGGTATTCACCACCATGATGCTCACGATGCTACCCATCCCCTACATCGAGAGGAAGTTCATCGGTCGCCTCATGGACAGGCTCGGAGCAACCACCACCCTGAGGAGCCTGTGGATAGGTGAGAGCGGGGTCACCGCAGGAAAGTGGTGGGACCAACTCCCCTTCGGAATGGGGGCACCGATAGGGTGGCTGAACAAGACCCTGAACTCGATATGGGGGAACGACCACCACCTCGAGGCAGTCTCCAGGGTGAACAACAGGGGGTACCACGGATACTGGTTCCTCCTTCCGGGGTTCTTCCAGGCATTCGCGGACTTCACCAAGTTCGCGGGCAAGGAGCACATAGTCCCCAAGGAAGCTGACAGACCCGTATACGAGGTGGCCCCCGTGATAATTATCTCCACCACGGTCCTCGTCTTCGCCTTCGTCCCGTTCGGACCGCACTTCTACGCGGCCAGCCCTGAACTGTCCGTAGTATTCATGATGGCGATCTTCGGGGTCGCCCCCCTCGGGGTATTCTTCGCAGGGTGGGCATCCAACAACAAGTACACCCTGATCGGCGGGATGAGGTCAGCCGCCCAACTCACTGCGTACGAGATCCCTCTGCTCATCACTGTCCTAGGGGTTTGCGTCATCAGCGGCTCCTTCAACGTCATCGAGATAGTCGACTTCCAGGCACAGGAATCCAACGTCTGGAACCTATTCATGCTCCCCCTGGGCGCGGCCCTGTTCCTCATCACGATGATCGCAGAGGTGGAGAGGATACCCTTCGACATGCCAGAGGCAGAGGCGGAGCTGGTCGAGGGCTGGTGGACCGAGTACGGCGGTATGCGATGGGGCCTAATGTTCGCCGCCGAGTACCAGCGCTGCTACGCCGCCTGCCTCCTCTTCGCCCTGTTCTTCCTTGGAGGATGGGAGGCCCCCTTCCAAGGCACACTTGAGGCCCTGCCGGTGGCCGGTGGCGCCCTCACACTCCTCCTCTCCCTAATTCCAGGGATAGCATGGGTCCTGATCAAGGCGTGGCTGCTTTTCGCGGTCTTCGTCTGGATCAGGGCATCGCTACACAGGGTCAGGACCGACCAGATACTCGAGTTCGGATGGCTGTGGCTACTCCCCCTCTCAATAGTCAACCTGGCCATAGCCATGTTCCTCAGGGTCTGGGTATGGGATGGTAGCTGGGGTATAGTGGCACCCGCCCTCATGATCCTGACCGGCATAATCGGGCTGGTCATACTAGTCGTCGACGAGGACAAGGAGGCGCTGGAGAGCATGAGGAGGCCATACAGCACGTACGCCGTCACCAAGGCATACCCTGGTAGGCACCCAGAATCCAAGCTGGAGGACCTCCAGAGGCAGTACAAGGCATATTCCGCCGTCAAGGCAGCGTCATCCGTCACCCTCTCGGACACGGAGGCCGGATCATGAGCTACCACCCGCATGGAACGCCCAGCTTCCGAAACCTGGTCGTCAGGCCGATGTGGATCACACTGAAGACGGCCCTGAGGACTGTCCCGTTCCTGGGCAAGCTGAAGTTCCTGAAGAGCGGTTACCACGCCCAGGCCGCCGACATGCTGGACCCGGAGACGGCCAGGAGGGTCGGTGAGTCGCACCCGAGCTCTGGGCAGAAGTTCTCCGCGGACAGGGAAACGAGCCAGCTGATGCCGTTCGTGGAGCGACCGGTTACCGTGATGTACCCATACGAGAGGCTCGATGACCTGGAGCCATGGCTCTTCGTACCAGGGAACTACAACGGCAGGATCGGGGTGATCTGGGAGACCTGCACAGCTTGCAAGCAGTGCGTGAGGGCCTGCCCCAACGACTGCCTCCACATGACCTCAGAGGTACGCGTAAACGTACTCGACACCGCCGAAGATGGTGACGAATGGCACGGTTACGGAAGCGAAGTAGAGGTGGGGGGGCTGGCTGCCAGGCCGAGGGAGGACTTCCACGAGATCGAGGAGCAGCACGACCTCGCAATAGACCACACATCAGCCCCCCAGCAGTATGACTTCGCAGAGGTAATCGACATCACCGGGGACATAGCCACCGTCAACTGGATGGACGGGTCCGGTCAACAGGACGTCGACCTGACCTCGATCAAACCAGCGGAGGAGGACATCGTATCCGGGAGGATAGACCTCGGGAGGTGCATGTTCTGCGGCCTCTGCATGGAGGCCTGTCCGTTCGAGTCCTTCTTCATGACTAACGAGTACGACGGCATGTCCGGCTTCTCCAGGGAGGAGCTCTGGATGGACGCAGACAGGACCCGAGTGCTCCCCTCAGTGCACAAGGAGAGGGTCGACATGGAGTTGGCGAAGCGCGCCAAGAAGGAGAAGCAGAAGCGGGAAAGGAAGGCGGCCAAGGCGGAGGCCTGATAATGGCCATAATAGACTTCGAGACGGTGATATTCGTCATCGTTTCCGGAGCTGCCGTAGTAGGCGCCCTGGGTTGCGTCTTCTCATCCAGGGTGGCCCACTCGCTACTCTGGCTCATGTTCACGTTCTTCGCCGTAGCGGGGGCCTTCCTCATGGCGAGCGCCGAGATGCTAGCAGCAATCCAGATCCTAGTCTACCTAGGCTCCGTGATGCTAGTAGTCCAGTTCGGCGTCATGCTGACCCGTCGCAGGATACAGGACGTGGAGTCGCTCCCGACCCTGAACGCCCTCTCGGCAGTCTCCGGAGTGGGCGTGTTCGCGTTCATACTGGTGCTACTGCGAGGGGTCATGGAGCACTCAATGTGGGAATCGGAGGCCGCTGCGGCCCCTACGACGCTCAGCTTCGCAGACGCTATCTTCAACGACTGGACCATGGCCACGATAATCCTCGGCTCGCTGCTCGCGATGGCCATGATAGGGGCATCCTACCTGGTCAGGGACGAGCGCCTGATCAACCTCCTCTGGGACATGGGGGCAGAGGAATGATCGACCCCAGCTGGATAGCAGCCCTAGGAGTGATACTTTTCGGGGTCGGACTCCTTGGCACCTTCTACCACAAGAACGCCATCGTGGTGCTGATGTGCATCGAGCTGATGCTCAACGCAGCCAACCTGAACTTCGTAGCAGCCGCCTCGCACTACGGTGACGTGGACGGCTGGGTCTTCACCGCAATCGCAATCGCAATCGCCGCCGCAGAGGTCGCCATCGGGCTGGCCATCCTGCTGTCGCTGTACAGCACCCAGGGCACCATCTCCCTCGACGCGGCCAGGGAGCTAAGGAACTAGGTGATCACATGGGCGGGTCAGGAAACGAGTACAGGCTGCTGATGCCACTCATCCCTGCCCTGCTGGTAGTGCCAGTACTGGCCCTGATGGGAGTGGAGTCAGTCGACGCCGCGTTCCTGATAGTGCTTGCCCCGTTCGTGGCGTTCCCGGTCATCCTGGTCTCGGGCCAGCTCTACAACGGCAATCAGACATGGAAGCAGAACCTGAAGGAGGGAGGCGTAATCGGCCTCTCGGCCCTCCTCATCTCACTCACAACCGCAGTATGGGTGATCTTCGACTACCTCAGGGGGGCGAGGGAGATATCCAAGGAATCCGGAGCACGGGTCGCCGCGTCATGGGGGGACTGGATCTCCTTCGACGTCCTACTTTCTGACTACACCATGAGCTCTGGCAGGGTGATAGGCGTCGGGGTCTGGGTGGACTCGGTGACCCTGATGCTCCTATTCGTGGCCACCTTCCTGTGCTTCCTGATATGCTGGTTCAGCCTGGGGTACATGAACACGGACCCCATCAACGAGGACCGAAACCACCGTTTCTACGCAGAGTTCGTCCTGTTCGCCATGGGCATGTTCGGGATGGTGCTCGCTGACAACTTCCTGTGGCTGTTCATCTTCTGGGAGATAATGGGGCTCTGCTCCTACCTCCTCATAGGCTTCTACTTCTGGAAGGAGAGCGCTGCGTACGCAGCCAAGAAGGCGTTCCTGACCACTCGCGTCGGCGACGTGTTCCTGATGGTCGGCCTCCTGATCCTCTACGACATTTACGGCTCGCTAGAGTTCTCGGTGATTTTCGAGGACCCCTCCCTCAACGGGGCAGTCGACTCGGACAAGCTGTTCTGGGCACTGCTGATGCTGTTCATCGGAGCCGTCGGCAAGTCAGCGCAGTTCCCCCTACACGTCTGGCTCCCAGACGCCATGGAGGGCCCTACCCCGGTCTCGGCCCTGATACACGCCGCGACCATGGTCAACGCCGGCCTCTACCTGGTCGCACGCATGGTCCCGTTCGTCGACGTGGGCAGCCACGGGGCCGCAGGCCTGGACGAGCTGGGCCTGATAGTCGCCTACGTCGGCGGCATCACGGCATTCATGGCCGCCTCCATAGCATTCGTTCAGAACGACATCAAGAAGGTCCTGGCCTACTCGACCATGAGCCAGCTGGCATACATCTTCACAGGGCTTGGGGTAGCCCTCTGGTTCTACAACCACGGCAAGACCGAGGCCGCGACGCTGGTGTTCGGCGGGTCCATGTTCCACCTGTTCAACCACGCCATGGCCAAGGGCATGCTCTTCATGGCCAGCGGCTCCGTAATCCACGAGGTCCACCACGCCCACGACCACCTCCACGAGGGGGGAGGGCACGACCACCACGACTTCGACCCGCAGGACATGCGGAACATGGGCGGACTGGCCTCCAAGATGCCAGTCACCTCTGCTGCCATGATGATCGGCTCCATGTCCATAATCGGAATCCCGCTGATAGGCGGGTTCTGGTCCAAGGAGGCCATCGTTGCCAAGACGTGGAAGGCCTCTCTGGACTACGAGCCGCTCATGATGGGCCCGGCCATCCTGGTCCTACTGACTGCCGGGATGACGGGCTTCTACATGTCCAGGATGTGGCTCATGACATTCGCAGGCGAGCCCAAGCACGAGGTGGTGGACCACGTGCACGAGTCCACCCCATGGATCAAGGAGCCACTGGTCATACTTTCCGTGATCAGCGCCCTGGGTGGCTTCGGCCTCTCGGTGCTCGGCATAGTGAAGTGGCTGGCGAAGCCCTACAGCTACGACCTGGGGCTCAACGGGGAGTCGCTCATCGACCGGGTCGTCTACGAGCTCGAGCACGCGTTCCTCCCCGAGGACCCGAACCTCAGGATAGTGGGGTGGACCACGATATTCCTCTCGCTGGTCATCGGCCCCATCTTCGCCGCCAGGGTCCACGGCGGCACCCTGAGGGAAGACCAGTCCTCTGGGCCGCTGGTATCCTGGCTGGTGTGGCTCTCAGGCAAGTTCGGCTCCCAGGACGTCAAGGAGATGTCAGAGTCAAGCCTCTCCGAGGCCCTGCATAACCGCCTCTACTTCGACCACTACTACGAGCTGGCACTCTCCAAGACGGTGATCCCGTTCGCTGCATTCGCCGCGTGGTTCGACAAGAACGTCATTGACGGCGTCATCAAGAGGGTGGAGTCCAACTCCGTCCTAGGTTCCGTCCAGATCAGGAGGGTCACCACTGGCAGGGCCAGCGACTACATCCTAATGGCTGCCGTGGGGGCCCTCTCGATATTCGCCCTGGCATGGGGGGTGAGCGGCTGATACTCACCATCCTAGCACTGGCCCCCATAGTTGTCGGGCTCGTCCTGATGGCCCTCCCTAACCTGCTTCCAGAGGCCCCCTCTTCACAGGTCAAGAGAGTCTCCAGGAACATCTGCATGGGAGTGGCCATGGCACTGCTCGCGATATCCACGTGGGCGGCCGCATCCTCCCTCAGCGACATCGACTGGATGTCCATAGCGTTCGGGCAGTACGAGCTCGAGAGCACGCCCTTCGAGATCATACCCCAGATAGGGGTATCCTGGCACGTGGGCGCGGACGCCCTTTCCCTGCCCATGATTTGGCTTACCGCGCTCGTCGTCCCGCTCTCGATGCTGGTCGAATGGGACGCCAAGAAGGGCCACTACTTCCACCCGCTCCTGCTGGTCATGGAGGGCGCCATGATAGGCGTCTTCGTCTCCCTGGACCTATTCGTGTTCTACGTCTTCTGGGAGATGACCCTGATCCCCATGTTCTTCCTCATCCTCGTATGGGGCGGGGAGGACAGGCGCTATGCTGCCATGAAGTTCTTCATCTACACGTTCACGGCCAGCGTCGTGATGCTGATCGGCATTCTCGTGATGTACTTCAACACCGGGTCCACGCTTCCCGAGAGGTCCTTCGAGATGGCCGCCATGCTGGATAGCGGCGCCCAGATGAGCGAGGGCCTCAGGCATCTGGTCTGGTTCCTCCTCCTGATAGGGTTCGCGACGAAGATGCCCAGCGTCCCAGTCCACACGTGGCTGCCCGACGCCCACGTCCAGGCCCCGACCGCCGGCTCCATGATTCTGGCCGGCGTCATGCTGAAGATGGGTGCGTACGGCTTCCTCAGGGTCGCTGTCACGGCGTTCCCCGCCTCCACGGTGGTGTTCACCCCGGTGCTGGTCGGTCTCGGGATGGCGAGCCTCGCCTACGGGGCGTGGGTCTGCATGGGCCAGACCAACCTGAAGCGGATGGTCGCCTACTCCTCGGTCTCCCACATGGGGCTGATATTCCTGGGCATAGCCACGATGCAGCCGCTGGGCATAGCGGGGGCGCTGTTCATGATGTTCGCACACGGCATAATCAGCCCGCTGCTCTTCGCAGTGGCGGGGGCCTTCAAGCACCACTACCACACCCTCGAGATAGGCTCGATGAGGGGCATCGCCCATCACAGCCCGTGGCTT
>CAZPNT010000003.1:0-18753 GCA_964588055.1 uncultured Candidatus Poseidoniales archaeon
AGATGTTTGAATTCACATCGTCTCTGATGAAGTGGAACAACTCCCAATCCGACGGTTGCTCCGGCCATTTGCCCCAGGGGTAGAGCATGATCCAGACACCAGTATGCATTGTTACGTACAGGTCTGCGTCGGGGACTACCGTGTTCATGTAGATTGAATTTGCAAGAGTTTCCGACTCACTGAATGCGCCACTTCCGGGCTGGGTCGTAGGGCAGGTGTTCCAGTAATGGTCGTAGTTTCGATTCAGGTCAACTTGGTTGACATTCCATCTCGTGTCAAAATCGTTCCCATCCGCATTGAGCATGATTAGTATGTGCAACTCAGTAGTCGAGAGAACATCGATGACATCCTGCTCGCCGTCATACCATCCCTCGATGTAGTACTCTGCAGTGAGAAATGCCAATTCAGTTCCAAGATGCTCATTTCCGTGATGACCCCCATCGATGTATACCACCTCTTTCTTTGTTCCATCAGGCTTTAGATCGTCAGTGCTCCAATCAGAAATCTGCAACATCCAGAGATTTCTTCCGAGTTCAGTTTGTCCTACAACGATAAGATTCACGATCTCCGGATGTTCATCTGCCCAGGCATTGACATCGAGAGTAAGTGTTGCATAGGAGTGATACCAATGTTCCTGAACAATGTCTGGCTGACTAATCTGGGCTGATACATTCGGAGAAGCCGATGCCATCAAAAATGAAGCAACTAGAACTATCGCTACCCAGCGGCGCATAGCGCCGCTGTAGGGGTCATGACCTACAATCATTCTCCCATTTCGTTCGCAGAATTTGCTATGTGGCAAGCGACAATCTTTGTTGCTATCAGAGCGGCACTAAACTGTGTCAATGAACCCTCAGTTCCAGGCACAATTTCGTTGACATCTGCACCAATCACTTCGCATTTTTCAGATGAGAAGAGACCCTCGATCAACTCCACAGAACCCCAATGGCTCAAACCTCCTGGAACTGGGGTACCTGTCGATGGGACAAGAGAGCCATCTAGGCCGTCAACATCGAAGGTCAGCCAAACCGGGCCCGTGATCATTGAAATGCTTTCAATCAACCTCTTCCATTCCCGAGTTCCATCAGTGATGGAAAGTAGGTCTCTAGCGAACCAAGTCTCAACCCTATCCTCATTCTTAATCACCTCTTCTTCCTCCTGACAGAAAACCCTCACCCCTATCTGGACGACTCTGCCTACTCCAAGTTCCAGAGCCCTGCGAATTACAGTACCATGCGAGAACCTCTCCCCGTTCAACTCCTCCCTAAGATCCGCATGTGCATCAATCTGGACAATGGTTAGATCGGAGATATTTCTTACTGAGGGATGCTCGACCATGTTCTCCAAAATAGGAAGAAGGATCCCGTGCTCTCCACCAAGGACTACGGGGAAAACCCCACTAGTAATCCATGGTCTGACATATTCCCCGATTGAGTCCAATTGCTCTCTGAGGCTCGGTGCCTCTGATGACCACGGAGCTGCAGTGTGGATCCTAGATTCACAGGGGAGCTCTTCTGGCAGCATTGAGTCATGCAACTCTACCTGGCAACTCGCCTCGATGCATGCCTTGGGTCCATGTTGGGTGCCTTCACCGTAGCTGCAAGTCATTTCAAGAGGAATCTGCAGAAGAACGATGTCCCATGGTCCGCTTTTCTCTTCGTCAAGACCAAGGAAAGTAGGGGAACCGGACTCCTCCATGAGTATTCGAGAAGAGAGTACAGATTAACCACTTCGGGTGGGTCGAACCATAGAAATAGAGCAATTAGCAAGATGTTTGAAATAACCTCGGCTTCTAACGTGAGCCGGTGGGAAGATGGGACTGACCTTGGCACAACTTACTCAGGCCATCAAGAGCAAGGTAGACACAAGCATGGAGACGCACGTAGCCGAGTCCATCGCAGAACACGCATTGGGCTTCTTCGGCTTCTCCAACAGGATAATTGACAACGCTCTCGAGCCTACTGATAGGAACATGTTCTATCAGTTGCAGGACTACGACCTGCTCACCACAGAGTCTGAGGAGACAACTCTGTGGGATGGAAGGGAATGGAGGATACACTACTGGAAGTTCAAGCCAAACGCTGAGAACTTTGCTAATTTGGCCATTCAGAATGAAGACAAGGGCGATGAAGATCCCTATGCGGACATCTACGATGGCATGCCAGCTGGACTTTGGAGAGAGAGATCAGGGGTAGACGACGACTATGAGGAACCGTTGTTCTAGAGATTCCGGTACGCATGTCGGGAATTGTTTGAAATGCCGCAGTGTTCGGAGGATAGCATGACCAGAGCATTCTCGATAGCCGTCGTACTTTCGATGTTGGCGGTATGCATACCTTCTTCGTTTGCTTGGGCAGAGGAAGGCCAAGCTAGCAGTTGTGAGATTCTTGCAGATTGGGATCAGCAATGGCATTGGTCAGAAGATGGAGAATCAGAGGTTTCCCTAGTTCACAGGTACAGAGTCATTTTCGACCCTCCTCTCCCTAACTCCTCTTCCTCAGGAGAGATGAACAATAGCGTTCAGCATCTTCGGGGCGAATTAGAAATGTCCGGGGAAAACGCCTCGACATTTGTAGCGGGCGGAGAGATGGAAATTTTTCTCGAAGACGAGCCTGAGTTTGGAGACTATGTTTCAATTTCGGTCCAATCACCAGATGCATCATGCAGTCGGTCTCTGAATATCACAAACTGGAACCAACCAATTTCCGATCATGAGGTTACTAGGGAAACCAAATGGTCTCTTTCAGGGATGGAGGAGGACGGTCAGGGAGTAACTTTCGAAGGCAGGGGCTGGCAAAAGAGGACTGGGAGTATCTTGGAGTCCAACGAACTAGGGAACGGCACTTTGGTTCTCGATATGACGAATGGTTCAGAGGGAGCAGCAATAAATCTGGAACTTGACAGGATTTGGCTAAATGAGACGTATGATGGAATCGAACTAATCAGTCAAGACTTCGAGATGTCTGGTTCTGGAGAACTTGGACTTTCTACAGACGAGGGTGAAGAGGGAGCGGTAATTACCGCCGAAATCAAGGACGCATACGTGCTGAGGTCATTCAAGGACGGAAAGGTCACTGAGAGGATGATGTTCGAGGGTGATGGATGGATCTCCATCAATGGCGGGGATAACGAGAGCTCTGGTGGGGTTTATGGGGAGGTCTTCTTGCTTTACTTCGAGACGTGGGACGAAGACGGTTTTCGCAGACTTCAGGATCTCCAGGTCGAAGCCAATGCCTCTGCTAGAATCTCTGCAGCAGGCGAGTACTTCTCCTTCGAACTAGAGGAGCTAATTTTCAGAGAGAAGTGGGAAGAAGGAATCCGTACAGATCAGTACTCGAGAATCTTCGGCAGCGGCCAGTTCGACTTCGTCGCCTCCGATGAGGCACCATACATCGTGGTTAATGGGACAATACCAATTATCCACATGCAGTCAGAAGGGGGTGAGACAGTTGCTGATACAATCATTGTGGATGGGACTTATGACGGTGATGCGGAGGGCTCCTTTGGTCTGGTGCGCAGGATTGTTGAGTCGGATGTATATGGGAATGCCACAGGGACCCTTTTCGAAGCGGACAAAATCCAGAACGAGTTCTGGTTCAACGTCTCGGCTACACCCTTCGGGCCCATCGATCAGGAGTGGGGTGCTGAGCACAACCTGACCTATGAGTATGTAGTTCCTCAAGAGGACTGGCTAAATCGCACTATTCGTTACACCTATGTTGAGGACAATGGGTCAACAGAGGATGAGTTCCCTGAAAACTCCCCAATAATCCAGAACACAGAGTCACCGGAGGCCAACCCAATCTTCTCAAATCACATCTCGAGAGAGACTGGAGTATGTCCTCAGATATTGGCAATCGGAGATAGTTTCCAACTCATAGGGAACAAGGAAATGACGCTAGATGTATCTGTTGTCAGCAGCAGTATTGCATCCATCGATGGTCACGAAGTGTCAGTGGCAGAATGGATTGGAGTTTTCGGGGGTTTGAGCTCAGCAAATGGCAGCATTATCAACGAAGGACCTCTCTCCGGGCTACTGAATGAAGTTAGCAGATTAGTAACAATAGACATAGGTGAAAACTCGGAGATCTCCCTGATTGAAGAACAGAGGGTGGATAGGATTCTTTCTCCTTCTATAGTTACATTTGATGAGAACACCCCTCCCATGCTCTCGGGTGATTCGGAATCCTCGGTAAGGTTCCGTGAGTCGACCCTATCCTCTGAGGGTGGCATCGCTCACTTGGAGGTCTTTATCGATGACATAGACACAGATACTAAGTCGGTAATTGTGGACCTGTCTTCCATAGACTTGGGCCTTGTGGAACTCTCTGACTCGGGACTATTGGGCGACCTTGTCATACACGATGATGTCTGGACAGCAAGAATTGTTCACAACGGCCTGCAGAGTGGAAGCCTCCCAATCTCCGTAATAATGGAGGACTATTGGGTGTCAAATCAGCAGGAGGTTAGCATTCAGATTTCCAATCCTCCGCCACGATTGGTTCACCTAGATTTCTCACCAGACAGCGTTTTCAGAGGGGATGAGGTCGAAGTCCACCTAGCTGCTTACGATGGTCATGGTATCAAGTCGGTCTCAGTTAACTTGCAATCCATGGGAGGTTCAATGGTCGAACTGTCTCCGAATCCCGATGGCATGGTCTGGGATTGGCAGCATGATGGAGATACAAGATCCACCGAGATTACGACTTGGTCAGGCACCTTCCAGATTCCTCCCAGCATGTCTCCTGGTAGACAGAATATCCCCATCCACCTAGAGGATCAGGAGGGGTCTTCAACCTCTACTACATTGATTGGTGGAATTCTCTCCAGCAAAATCGGCAGGCAAGCCGAGAAGATTCTAATTGGGAATCAACCCCCTTCAATACACAATCTTACTATTCTAAAGGATGGTACTCCCGTAAATCACGTAAAATCACTGAATTCCGGAGGGGAGTTGAACTACACCATAGAGGTCACGATTCACGACTTCGATGGAATCTCCTCGGCCCAGGCCAAGATTGGCAGGCTTGCCCCAATTGGCCAGTCTGAGGAGTGGCAATTGATGTCTGATGACGGGACCGGTCCTGACAGGGAAGCCAATGACGGGGTCTTCTCCCTGTCATTCTCAGCTAGGTCTTCTCTGAGTGAAGGTGAGCTTACACTGCTAATTCGTGCGACCGACATTTTCCTTTCCACTACTTCTTTAGAAGACCAAAAGCACAATGTTTCCATCGTAAAGTCAAACACAGCAAACTCAGGATCTTCTTGGATTTCTTCCAACTCTACTGCTATAATTATGATTTCCTTGGTGTCTCTGCTGGTAGTCGGAGTCGGAGCATTCGTAAACATCGTAAGAAATTCAGAACTCGACTAGAATTGGTGCGAGTGCCGGGATTTGAACCCGGGTTCCCACGTTGGCAACGTGGGGTGATAACCGCTACACTACACTCGCGCAGGCTTTTGCAAAACAGACTGGCTTTTCTAAGCGTCGGTTTCTTCTCTCACGAGTCTGGACACTCGAACTCTAATCTCGTCCCTCGTTTTTCTATAAACTTCTATTTCCCCTCCGTGGGGGTCTTCCAAACCCCAATCTTCGTCAATTGGTATAGCCGGGCATCTAACCCCGCACCCCATGCTTATGATTTTGTCAAATTCTCCTGGCTTGACAAGGTCCACTGATTTGGGATACAGGCCAGTGGTATCGATGCCAATCTCGCCAAGTACCGTCAAAGCATTGCTCGCGACTCTCCCGTTTCCAGGAGGGTGCGTCCCAGCAGAAGAGGCCGTTTGTCCCAAATCTCTAGCAATAGCCTCGGCCATTTGGCTTCTGCAAGTATTTCCGACACAAACGAAAAGGAGTCGCATGGATAGAGCATGGGGTAGGGACTAATTAATCGATTCACAATAGAGTAAAAAGCCTAATTATAATCAGAATAGGTTTCAATAATATCACACTAAACGGAAGTCCATGGCTGACTCTCCGGTGTCCCACCATCCTGCTGCAGATTCTGCCGATCCAAGTGATGCCGGGGCTTCAAACGAACAGAGGGCTCAGATGGAACAGGCTTACCAGCAGATGCAGAGGAAGATGAGAATCAGCAAGATGGACGAGCAGATAAAGCACAAAATCATGGTTCTCTCGGGTAAAGGAGGTGTGGGGAAATCAACAGTAGCCACTGGATTGGCCCTTTCCCTAGCTCGTGACGGGAAGAAGGTTGGTTTGATGGATATAGACATCACAGGACCAAACGTCCCTAAGATGATGGGACTCGAAAATTCTGATCTTAACGTCGAAGAAGGTCAAATTTACCCAGCTGAGGGACCTTCCGGAGTCAAGGTGATTTCAATGGCCTTCTTACTCGAGGACCCCGACAAGCCCGTAATCTGGCGAGGCCCGATTAAGCTGGGAGCGATACAGCAATTCATTGGCGATGTAGCATGGGGGGAACTCGACGCGCTGATCATTGACTTCCCACCAGGAACAGGCGACGAACCATTGACTGTTAGCCAGAGCCTCCCTGGGATAGATGGTGTCGTGATCGTGACGACCCCTCAAGAGGTCGCCCTTCTAGATAGTCGAAAGTCGATCAACTTCGCTAAGACAATCTCAGTCCCAGTCCTAGGGGTTGTTGAGAACATGAGTGGCTATACTCTTAGAGGGACATCTGAACCCAACTCCAAGGTATCTGTAATGGGCCCGGGAGGAATACCAATTGATTGCCAATCAGATAAAGATGGAAAGTGGGAGGTAACCTTGGATCTCTTCAAGTCAGGGGGCGGGGAGGAATCCTCGAGGGAATTAGAAGTCCCTTTCCTTGGATCGCTTCCTTTCGATCCAGGAATTGTTAGAGGCGGCGATGATGGGGTGCATCGAATAATCGCAGAGCCCGAGGGGGAAACTGCCAAAGCCTTCCAATCCATTGTGGAGGGGGTCCTAGATCAACTGGAAAAGGGGTCACAACGTTCACTAAGAATAATCTGAGGCTCTTTCCTGCGTCGAATTGATGACATAGTCACAGTCCCAAGAGGTCGTAATGGTCGCTGAAACAGGCATCTACATCACTTGGGTCACCGGAGCTATCCTGATCAGCATAGCCATGATGCCGCTATTCAAACCACCATATGCAAGAATAAGTCCAGACGGCTTCATCGATATGTTCAGACGTTACTGGGCACACATGATAGTTGTCTTCTCGGTATACCTTTGGAAGGATCTTCTTGATGGCTTAGACCGAGTCTTGATGGCCAATACCCAATTGGACATGACCTTCCTAGTATACGCAATAGAGGGAAACGCTTCTCTATGGGTACAAGAGGGACTAAGGAGCGATTTCTTGGACGTGTTCATGACTCACTTCTATGTAATGGGATTCATGACAGCCACCTTCTCCTCCTTCGTATATCCAATTTACTTTGACGATAGGCACATGGCTGACAGGGTTTCCCTTTCCATGTTCTGGGTCTACATCCTGGCAATACCATTCTACCTGTTCCTGAACGTCAAGGTGACTGGAAACTACATCGAAGGAATGGACAAGATAGCTTATGACCTAACTCCCGAGATTCATAACTGGTTCAACAGGATTGACCCATTCACAAATGGGATGCCCAGCCTCCACATCGGCCTACCGTTTGCAATATGGTTAACCATGCACAGATGGGACGAGGACGGCAGATGGGCCAGGTTCCGTTCCCTCCTCATATTTTTCATCGCTTTGACGTCTGTGGCAATAATATACCTGGGAATTCACTGGTTTGTAGACATAATCGGCGGGATGGTGGTCGCCATTCTCGCAGTGAACATAACTGCAAGAACACATGAGCCGATATGGAGGTTCGCCGATGAAAGGCTATTCACCAGGCGACTAGCTCGCACTCTCGATGACCCGCGAGGTTCGATAAAGGGTACAATAAACTCACTGATGAGGTCCCTTGATCCGATCAAAGATCCAGGAAAGAAACAGACGGGGGCCCTGATTATGGCACTAATGCTACTCACAGGATCAGTTCTGTTGTGGGATGTGACGCATCAGAAGATATCGATTGAAGAGGCTGAATCACCAACATCGGCCTCTGGTTCAGGAGAGTGGTTGATCTGGGTCGAGGATTCCGATGGGGAGGTTTCGATTACAGCAAGTAACGTTTCATCAAAGACAAACAGGACCGTGGGAGGGCAACCATGGGAAAACACCCCCAGAGTGGTCTCTTCAGGAGAAGCCTTCGTTGTGTTCGACGAAACCAGAGTGGACTACTTTGAGCACAACTCACGGTCTGGAATCCTCGAACCAATATTCAGCGAGGCTTCCGAAGAACCCTTGATAGACATCTCGATTTCATCGAGTCACAGCGGCGGTGGCCACGTTGCCTTGCTGTCAAATCAGAGCCTCAGACTAGTAGATACTACCGATCAGTCCACCAGAATCCTGGACTCAAACTCCAACTCATCGGTAGTGGCCTCCTCGGGCCCATTGGTCGCGGTTTCAGAAACCTCTCAATCTGGCCCCATGGTGAACATAACTTCAGCAGACTCAGATTTGACCATCTCAATACTTCTGGACCCCAGGTCTTCGGAAAGAATAGAGGACTCAATCATGAATTCTGGTACATTTCTCGACTTCGAAAACTCTACCGTGGTCGAACTTGTAATGGATCTGAATTGGCTTGTCGCCACTGTAGACGTCGGCCCTTTCAACAGGACGATATTAGTAGACACTCTCTCTATCAACCAGACATTAATTTCCAATCCTAGGTGGGACTCCTCCTCTCCTAGTATCGGAGAGGGAAAGGTAGCCTTTCTTCAGGTGACTAGGGATGACATAATCTCGACTACACAAGACTCATTGAGGAACAATGACGTTTACGTCTATGATTTTGAATCAGCAGAAACCAGACAGCATACTTTCGACGATGAGGTCGATCAGTACCAACCGCAAATAATGCTAGATAGACTAGCTTGGATAGAAGTAAATGACGAAGGCGAAAAACAGTTGCTTGTGTACTCATTCACTGATACAATAGAGCCCCGCAACTCCCTTTTACTGCAAGCCTCGATTCTCGCTCTGATTCCACTGATTTTCCTATGGACACTCCAGTCATATGGAGTAAAGAGTATCACTCAGCGAGCCTGAACATCTCATCGAGACTTCTTGAAGCCCTTCTTATCGTGTCTTCTGAAATATCTACAACCTGCTCAGGATATGGGTCCATCAGTGCCTGTAGTATGTCCTCCAACTGAGTTTTCTTCATGTGCCTGCACATTACGCAGGCCCCCATCAGGTTCAGGTTGTCCTCTGTCTCAGCTAGAACCCTGTCAGCAGTGCCGCATTCGGTAATCAGCATCATGTCCTTCTTACCTACGCTGGCAAGACGAATAGCCTCGTTCATCAGGAGCTCGCTACTACCTACAAAGTCACTTTCATCGAGTACTTCTGAGTCGCACTCCGGGTGACTAAGAACCACAAGTTCGATTCCATTCTCAGCCATACTGCTTTTCCAGTTTCTTATTTTAGGACCTGTGAACTCGGCATGAACCTCGCATTCACCTTCGTACAGAATCACTTCTTTTCGACCTCGGAGGGAGTCTTGCAGATGTCTTCCCATGTACTTGTCAGGTACGAAAATCAATTTGTCTCCGGGAAGCCTTTCGCAAATTTTTAGATAATTGCTACTGGTGACACAAACATCACACTCGGCCTTCACAGCAGCACTAGTGTTGATGTAGCAGACTACTGGTACTCCTGGATTCTCTTCTTTCAACCTGATTACATCCTCCGCCTCGATGCTGTCACTCAGTGAGCAACCTGCATCCGGGGAAGGGTGCAAGACAGTCTTGTCAGGACTGACAATCTTAGCAGTCTCTGCCATGAATCTGACGCTAGAGAAGAGAATAGTCTGTTGAGGAGCATCTCTGGCTTCCTTGGATAGGGCGTAACTATCCGCTACTGAATCTGCCACCCCATATGTGATGTCTGGGGTCTGATAAGAATGGGCAATTAGGAAAACGTCCTTCTCCTTCTTTAATCGGTTTATCTCCAGAGTAAGAGGGGCCAGTGACTTGCAAATCTCGATGCTCCACCTCATGGGTTGCTTGATTGCATATTGCAGTCTTATTGCCTCTTTCTCAATCTCTGAGTCTGAGTATCCGAAAGTGCCCAAGAAAACCCTCGGAATCGGGGCCGCGGGCATGTCCAGAACCATGTCGACCGACCAATCGTCGGAGTGCAACCGCTTTCAACTCATCTGGTATCGGGTTTGCATGGAGTGCGAGGCAATTCCCCTATGGAAGCCCGAAATTGTCCTTCACGAGGGAGCAGAGGCAATTGTAACCGCGGGCACTTGGCTTGGGAGACGAACCGTTCTCAAGTTCCGCAGGCCCAGAAGTTACAGGCACCCCGATCTGGATCGTAGACTCACTCGTCAGAGGATGGCAGTAGAGGCCAGAGTCCTGTCTAGACTCTCTGCAGAGGGTTTCCCTTGTCCAAGCCTGATGCTAATCGATCAGTCCCAATCAACAATGCTGCTGTCTAGGATAGAGGGAGAGCCCCTTTACGACCTTCTAAAATCTGCAGATTCCACTGGAGATGAACTCTATTCACTAGGAGGGTTGATCAGGAGGTTGCATGAGATTGGAATTTCACACGGAGACCTAACTACTCACAATGTAATGGTTTCAAAAGGATCCCTACACCTAATCGACTTCGGACTTTCACGGCAATCGCCCGAATTGGAGCATCTTGGACTCGATTTACAGGTACTCAGAGAGTGCTTGGGCTCCAGTCACACCAACATACCTGGAGCCATCGACAGAGTGTGCGAAGGCTACATGGATTCAGAGGATTCAGATAGCGATTCAGAGAGTGCTAGTAACGTCATTGAGAGGTTTCGAAAGATTGCAGGAAGGGTCAGGTACCACGGATAGGTTGGAAAGATGAGAATTCTTTTTGCGACTGGAAACGAACATAAGGTATCCGAGGCATCGAGCATACTCTCTCCTCTAGGATTCGTTGTCGAGCCGTTATTGATAGATGGCCAGACCCCAGATTTAGTCGAGCCTCAGACAGACGGAATTGAGGACGTAACCCTCTCCAAGTTGGATCAAGCCAGGTCCATGACCATGGGGACAGAATTCGAGGGAGAGATATTACTAGCAGAGGACTCAGGGTTGTTCATCGACTCTCTTTCCGGTTTCCCAGGTCCTTTCTCTTCGTTCATCGAGAAAACAATTGGTTTGAATGGAGTTCTAAAATTGATGTCTGGGATATCCGATAGAGGCGCAGAGTTCAGGGCTGTAGCAGCAATCTGCTTCGAAGGAAAGATACTAACCTCTACGGGGATATGTAGAGGCGAAATTTCTGAAAAAATCTCTGGGGAGATGGGCTTCGGATACGACCCCATCTTCATTCCGGAAGGAAGTGAAGGGAAGACATGTGGAGAACTTTCTCCGTATGAGAAATCATCCATCTCGCATCGTGGATTTGCTCTAAAGGGGGTTTCCGAACTCCTGAATCTCCCGTCAAAGTGAATAGACGTGCTCCTCCTTGGAGGGGATAATGGTAACCGCAACCAGACTGTTACTGTTCGCAATCACTGCGGCCTCATTTCCAATTTATCTCGTTTTCATAGTTCCAGAGGGTCTCCTAATGCAGGCAGCAGGAGCAGTCTTGATTCTCCTCCTAGTCTCGATGATTCTTTTTACTGGAAGGCGTCCAGCGCTATCTGGAGCGAAGAAGACTCCAGTAGTCATCGAGGAAGACTCGATTTTCGGAGACATCGAACTCCCTCTACCTGTACTTTCCGAAGAAAAAACCGGCGACATTCGCGATTCAAAGATCCGAAGGAGCAGAGGGAGGCAAAAAGAATCAGAAATCCCAGACTTGCCCATGCCTCAGTCCATCCCAGAACCATCCTCTGCCATTTCTATGGATTCCTCAGATCTATCTGAGGACCATTTCGAACAGATCGAGGGAACTGCTAGGGTGCACATCGCAAAAGCCGACCCTGAAATACAGGCAGAAGCCGAGGTAGACCATTACTTGGCCCAGCAGAGGCAGAGGAGAGAAGTATTCAGGGAGAGGCTACACAAGGAGAGGCGTATGGAGATGTCCAAGAGATTCGCTGAAGAAGCCAGAAAGTGGACTGAAGTAGAGGATGGAGAGGACCTCTCGACTCTGACCAGCATCCCAGGCCACGGATTGGCGGTAATGTATGAGCCAGAAGAGCCAGACTCCTCCATTCCACAGGGAATTTCTTACGTCAGGATAGATGACGAGAGGGTTCTGAAGGTCCGGGTTTCATTGGATGCCCCTAGGGGCATTCTAACTGATACGGATGAAGATTCAGAGGAGGAGTTTGAGGCAGAAAAACCTCCCCTCCCACCTTCTCCGGGAATGCCAATGCCACCCCCTCCTCTCCCAGATCTCCCTCCTCCAGTGGGCACAGAAGACTAGTTCTGTGATACGTTGAAGCGGTGTGACCCGGTCGCAGTTGCATGACTGCAGATGTAATCACCGTTCAGGATGTCGAGGTCGAGGGTTCGAACCCAAGAGGTGGAGTCATCTCAGTCTGGACGCTTAACAGGCCAGACAAACTAAATGCTCTAAACACAGAATCTCACAAGGCAATCAAGAAGGAGTGTGCTAGGGCAAACTCTGACGACAATGTCAGATGCGTTGTGATTAGGGGCGCTCCACCTCTCGAACCAATAGAGGGCAAGAGGCCAAAGCCTCATGCATTCGCAGCAGGAGCCGACATCTCTGAGTTTGCTGGCAAAGACTCTGACGACGTACGCCCATTCTTCGAAGACAATGCATGGGAGGCAGTATGGAACGTCTCAAAGCCCACTATCGCAATGGTCGATGGATTTGCTCTGGGAGGAGGAACGGAACTGGCATTGTCATGCGATATCAGAATTGCTTCAGACAGGTCAACATTCGGCCAACCAGAAATCAATCTCGGCCTGATTCCAGGAGGAGGGGGTACTCAGAGGCTTTGCAGGTTGATCGGATACGGAAGGACGATGGAGATAGTCCTCTCAGGTGGGATGGTTAATGCCGATGAGGCACTAAGAATGGGCATAATCAACAGGCTCGCGACTCCGGGGGATCTAGAATCAGAGACAATGGAGCTGGCTACGGAGATCTCCAGAAAGTCACCACATACAACGAAGGTTGCGAAGCGAGTGGTTAGGGGTGCCTTGGAACTGCCATTCTCCGAGGGTGTCTTGATGGAGCGCTCGGAGTTCGTTGCTCTTTTCGATACGGAGGACAAGGAGATTGGAGTTAGCGCATTCCTCAAGAGGTCTGAAGCCGAGTGGGTCGGCAAATAATATCCTCAACTAAGGCTGTTAGAGATAGATATGATGGAATCGACTTCCTTGGTGGGGTCGATAACCAGCCAATCTGCCTCCGACCCCGCAAGAACAAGTTCCTCCTGAATCTCCCTTATCCTTCCCAGGTTCTCGAGATAGTGGTCTATCTTCTTTCCATTGTGCTTCTCTCTGTTTGCTATCATCCCTCGGTGGCGCTCCTCACTTGATACGTAAAGCACAACCCCAGTAACCACTCCCCCGGCATCTCTCCAATGGGCAATGACCTCCTTGTTGGGGAGATAATGGACCCCTTCCAGAAGTAGATCGGCTCCCTTGGAAATCGACCTCTCGATTACTGCCATTACTCCTTTAGAGAGAACTTGAACGGTTTCTTTCCAGTCATCCGAAGCCGACCCTCCGGCCGACTCAAAGGAAGAACGATGCAGAGGGGGACTCTCCGAAGCCGTGATCTGCGTCCTCAGGACCTCTCGAATGGTATCTGTGGAGGCAATCTTCCCAAAGCCAAGAGTCGATGCTAGATTTGCAGACATCGTGGATTTGCCCACTCCACTAGTTCCGGTGATAATCAATAGTCTTGGGACCAATCAATCACCTAGCGCTGAATTGATTTAATCTCAAGGAACTCTTCCATTCCGTGGACCCCCAATTCTCTTCCTAGTCCAGATTGCTTGTACCCTCCGAACGGTGCGGTGACATTGAACGCGCCTCCGTTGATGCTGACCTGCCCAGTCCTCATCATCTTGGCCACCCTCAGGGCCCTCTCCTCATCAGTTGACCAAACCCCTCCTGATAGCCCATATTCCGAATCGTTTGCTAGCTCTATCGCCTCCTCTTCGGTGGAGTATGAGGTGATGCACAGTACCGGTCCGAAAATCTCCTCTCTGAATATCGTCATATCCCGAGTAACGTCTGCGAATACGGTCGGCTTGACAAAAAATCCAGACTCAAGACCCTCTGGCATCCCCTCTCCCCCCGCAACTAAAGTTGCACCTTGGTCAATGCCACTTGAGATGTAGGAAGTCACGCTCTCCTGCTGCCTCTTCGAAACTAGTGGGCCACACCTGTTGGACTCATCCATCGGGTCGCCAACAGTGTATCTGCCAATCTTGCTTGCGATAATCTCCACCACATCGTCCCTAGACTCCTCCGGTATCAAAAGACGAGTAAGAGCAGAGCATTCTTGCCCCGAGTTTCCGAAGCAGGAGTAAATCGCTGAAGTTGCCGCTCTGGGGATGTCCGCGTCATCCAGAATTATGTTGGCGCTCTTTCCTCCAAGTTCCAGCGTCACCCTCTTCACGCTTGGAGCTGCTAACTCCGAGACCCTTATCCCCGCATTAGTAGATCCTGTGAAGCTGACCATGTCCACCATTGGATGGCTAGACATGGTCTCACCGATATCCCTGCCGTGACCGGATATCAGGTTGAAAACTCCATTCGGAAGACCAATCTCATCTAGGATTTCAGCTAGCAGGAATGCATTCAGGGGAGCCTCCTTGGAAGGCTTCAGAACCATTGTGCACCCTGCTGCGATTGCCGGTGCGACCTTCCCGATTATCTGATGCAGGGGAAAGTTCCACGGCGTGATCATAGCTACTACCCCTATCGCCTCCTTGATCACCAGCGAGTTCCTCACCTCTTCTTCCCAGACGAAACCATCGAGAATCTTCGCATACGATCTAGATACAACCCTCGGAGTCCCTACCATCGCCATTCTCGAGTACTCTATAGGAGTCCCGACCTCTTCAGTAATCAGTTTGGCAAACTCCTCTCCTCTCTCCTTGATCACACTGGAAATCCTGTTTAGGAACTCCACTCTCTCATCAACCTCGGTGGTAGACCAACTAGGAAATGCTGAACTTGCGGCTTCCACGGCAGCATTCGCATCAGAATCACTAGCGACAGGTACTGAGCCAATTACCACCTCATTGGTTGGATTGATTACCTCAATAGAGCCCTCTCCACTGGGTTCGACCCAGTTTCCATCGATGTACAGGTGTCGGCGTTCGTGCATGATTGACCCAAACTGCGACATCTTATGATATTCATGCAATTCAATAGAGTAGCCCTTGCTCGAGTGCCATGCCAGTTTCCACCGACATGCTTGATGGGGGGGTTGCAATGGTCACCTTGTCTCCAGCCGCCTCCTCGAACACCTTCTCTCCAGACCACTTCGACCCATTCCTCTCATGTTTGCGCGAGGTGATGGATGATCCATCTTGTCGTTCCGTCGTAATCACCGGTACTGGCCGCTTCTTCTCCTCCGGAGGTAACATAGACGACTTTTCTGACGCAATAGACGATGGAGACATTGGTCGCAGAGTGCAGCAGATGACCGACAAGCTCCATCCACTTCTCCTGAAGATGAGGACGTCAGAGAAGGTATTCGTATGCGCAATCAACGGGTCAGCAGCTGGAGGCGGACTCGGCCTCGTTCTGGCATCAGACTACAGGGTTTGCTCGCCAGAGGCGAAGCTCGCCTCTGCATTTTTCCGACTCGGACTCTCTCCAGATGGGGGGACGACATGGTTGCTGCCAAGACTAGTCGGAAACCAGGTGGCTCGCAAGTTCTTCTTCAACTCCGAGGTTTGGACTGCGGAACAGGCCCTGGATTACGGAGCAGTCGATGAGTTGGCGGACTCGGGTTCGCTCCTTGATAGGGCGATCGAGGTCGCTAGAGATTGGGGCAAGTGGTCAGTAAGCAGTAGGAAGGGGACTAAGCAGCTGCTAGACGCATCCACATCGACATTCTTCGAGACCCAACTGCAATTCGAACAGTCGCTAATGGTGGCATCCTCCCAGACCAAGGACTTCATCGAGGGAGTCAGGTCATTCAAGCAGAAGAGGGAACCATCTTTCGGACAGATAGAGGAGGAGTAGTATGACCAGAAGGCTGATTGTAATGCGCCATGCCAAGAGCAGCTGGAAAGATCCAAACCTCGACGACCACGAACGCCCACTGAACAAGAGGGGAAGGGGGGATGCACCACGAATAGGGGACGCAATCTCCGAGAGGGGTTGGCTGCCCGACCTTATTCTAGTTAGCAGTTCAAAGAGGACTCTCCAGACCCTGGAAGGCATGTCCAACAGGATGGAAAATGTCCGATTCGAGGTTAGGCCCGGTATCTACCATGCAACAGTCAGCGACCTAATAATAGAATTGGAAGACATGTTGGATGTTGGGACCACGATGATCCTTGGGCATAATCCAGGTTCCGAGATACTCGTGAACCACCTCTCAGGGGAATGGCACACAATGCCTACAGCAACCGCAGTTCTCTTGTCTCATTCTGGGACATCATGGACGGTAGAGGACGTTATCCGCCCGAAGGAAATAGCATAGTCACGGGTGCTCAGGGACTTCGTCAGACCAGTGCGACATCTTGTTCAGAGTAATTGTCACATTGGTCACCTCCCCCTCTTCCCAGTAGTCGACTGCCACGAAGGTGGGCCTGTTGTCCATTTCCTTCCAGCACTCAATTGACCTATTGAGCAGAGTCTCATATTGGTTCACATCATTGGCCAAAACTGGGTCAGGTAACCCAAATATGCTAGACAGCCAGTTATTCAGGTGCCAAACTGGTTGTGTTCCATCACCTCGGTGAACGGTGCAAGTCATCTCCTCCTTGCTTCCCTCTGCGTAGTTGGTCGTCCATCCGAACATTCCGAAGTCATGCAACCACGGGAAGTCGTCGTTCTGCGCCTGCTCCCAGAAGACAACCAGATTCTTACTCTCCAGAACCATGTCACCAAGACTTGGCCAGTCATCTCCCAGAGCATGCGTATAGATCCTGTCTGACATGCCAGTCTCGTTGAATAGGAAACTCAAGTGCGAGGCAGGAACGTAGTTCTCTATCAGAAGCGTGACAACGTCTCCACTGGAGTTGTTCATCAGGGAATTTAGCAACCTCAGCCATTCGAACGCATCAACCTCCCCGAAGTTGCAAGGGTGGAAGAACTGACCAGTGCTGTGGCAGAACCTGACGTCCTCTGATGAGGTGTTGTCGTAGTGCCTGTGATGGGAGTCCACCATGAAGGCTCTGATTCCGTCATCCCACTGCCTTTGAAGCCCAGTGTAGTGGTTTACTCCCACTAGGATCCGATCCTCGATTGTGGAGTATGCATTGTGAGTCTCCGCGAAAGTGAAGTCGTCATATGTCCTAAGACAGTACCTTGCTTCTCCGTGACAACTGATGAAGTCATCCGGATCCATCGGATCGAAACCCCTCTCTATCTCCCAATCGTTCGGAAGACCATCGCCATCTGCGTCATCATCCCACTGATCGCATTCCATATCCCCGTCTAGGTCATCCGGCACAGAGTCACGATCAACTGGGTCGGTTCCGCATCTATCTTCCGCGGCATCGCTCCAAGAATCCCCGTCGTCATCTAGGTCCATTGGGTCGCATTCGGAATCACCATCTGTATCGGTAGGGATCACCTCGGCGTCATTGGGATCCGAGGTGCAGTCCAACTCCTCGGAATTGCTCCAACCATCGCCGTCGATGTCGAGATCCTCAGAGTCCTGAATACCGTCTCCATCCATATCGGGGGGAGAGCCTTCCAAGCATCCCGAAGTGATCAATGAGATGCACAATACAAAGGAAATCAACTTCCTACGCATTAACTATACGCCCTGATTCGATTCCCGTAGTAAGCTCTAGTCCCTTACAGTCACATGGTGGTCAGGCACGAAAGTCTGCTCCGTCATGGGTGGCCTCACATACCCTCTCGCGGTCTTTCTCTCTGGAAGCTCTATTGGCTCTGGCGTTAGATCCTCGTACTCGATCATTGAAAGTAGGTGGTTTATGCAATTCAAGTGAGCATGCCTCTTGATGTCGGAGTTCACCACGAACCATGGAGACTGCTTAGTGTCAGTATGAGCGAACATCACGTCCTTCGCCTCCGAGTAGTCCTCCCAACGTGTGAGAGATTCTAGGTCCATAGGACTGAGCTTCCACCTCTTGTGCGGTTCGTCCAGCCTTGCTTTGAATCGCTTCAACTGCTCGTCATCGGATACCGAGAACCAGTACTTGATCAGAATGGTGCCCGACCTCATTAGCATCCTCTCGAACATGGGACAGGATCGCATGAACTCGTCATATTCCCCTTCATCACAGAATCCCATAACCCTCTCGACACCGGCTCTATTGTACCAGCTTCTGTCGAACATGACTATCTCTCCTGCTGCGGGGAGGTGATTCACGTACCTTTGGAAGTACCACTCGGTCTTTTGCCGCTCAGTTGGGGCTGGCAGAGCAGCCACCCTCACAACTCTGGGATTGAGGTACTGGGCGATCCTCTTGATCACGCCGCCCTTCCCAGCAGCATCCCTGCCTTCGAAGACAATCACTACCTTGAGTCCCTTCGCCTTAACCCATTCCTGAAGTTTGATCAACTCAAGTTGTAGCCTGAACAGCTCCGCATTG
>CAZPNT010000004.1:0-17298 GCA_964588055.1 uncultured Candidatus Poseidoniales archaeon
CCAGCAGAAAGACTCGCTAGCAAACAGAAGCAGATCTCCATAAGCGAGTTCTTTGAGAAGAACAAGCACTTCCTTGGATTCGACACACTACAAAGATCGGTAATCACGGCAGTGAAGGAGTCCGTTGACAATTCATTGGATGCTTGCGAAGAGTCTCGGATACTCCCAGAGATTAGCGTGGAAATTCAAAGATTGAAGGGAGATAGGCTGAGGCTGATCACCCAGGACAACGGTCCTGGCATACCAAGGGAAGACATCGAGAACGTTTTCGGGAAATTCCTACTAGGCTCAAGATTCCATGCAATACGACAGACGAGGGGACAGCAAGGAATAGGAATCACAGGGGTTGTGATGTACGGCCAGTTGACAGCTGGGTCAAAGACAAAGGTCGTTTCCAAGGTTGCCAGAGATTCCTCTGCAGTTTTCGTAGAGCTTGGGATCGACACCCGCAGAAACAGAGCAACCAAATCTGGAGAGAGCAGGGATACTTGGTTAGATGAAAAGACCAGTGAGCCAATCCCTCATGGATTGAGGATAGAGACGGAGATGAGGGCGAAGTATCAGAGGGGAAGACAATCCGTTCACCAATACCTACGAATGACATCTATCGTCAACCCACATGCGAGTATCTCATTGGTAGTTAGAGATAGAGATGGAAGGACAATAGAGGAGGATTCTTGGCAGAGAACCACAGACAGGCTGCCTCGTGTAGTCAGCGAGATTCGCCCTCACCCACATGGAATTCAGTTGGGTTCTCTCCAGAGAATGCTGAAAGAAGCCGAAGAGAGGAAGATGACTTCATTCCTGAGGCACAACTTCTCCGGAGTCAGCATGAGGGCTGCAAGGGAAATCCTAGCGGAGTCCGATTTAGATGAGGGTAGGAGTCCTAAGAGAATCTCAGGCGAAGATGCGCAGGGTATGATTAACGCCTTCAGGAAGGTTAAGCTTCTCTCACCCCCTACAGACTGCCTATCCCCGATAGAGGACCTTCTCATCAAGAAGGGGCTCTCTAAGGCAATTGATTCCAGGTTCGCATCAACAATTACTAGAAGCCCGAAAGTAACACAAGGGAATCCGTTTCAGATTGAGGTTGGTTTGGTGTTCGGTGGGGACCTTAGCGCCGATGGGCCGATTGAGATCCTTAGATTCGCAAACAGAGTCCCGCTGATGTATCAACAAGGAGGTTGCCTCCTCACAAAGGCCCTTGAGGCGGTTGATTGGAAGAGGTATGGTTTGGATCATCCTGGAGGAAAGGGCATCCCAAAGGGGCCGGCAGCAGTGCTAATCCACTTGGCATCGACAAACGTTCAGTTCACTAGCGAAGCTAAGGAAGCGGTTTCGGACAACGAAGA
Organism: uncultured Candidatus Poseidoniales archaeon; assembly: GCA_964588055.1. GTDB lineage: Archaea > Thermoplasmatota > Poseidoniia > Poseidoniales > Thalassarchaeaceae > UBA36. Next base: position 1,353 of record CAZPNT010000004.1, read on the forward strand.
GGTGTTCGAAGAGATTCGCTTAGCCATGCTTGAAGTCGGAAGAGGTTTGAAAGGGCATCTGAAGAAGAGTTCTCAGAGGAAGAAAGCGAGGGAGAAGTTTGAGTTGATTAACATCATTCTTCCAGAAATTTCGAAGAAATCCTCAGAGCTTCTCTCCAGGGAAGAGCCTGACCTGGCACCAATAATTACCAAGATTATGGATGCTGTTTTCTGTGAGGAAGAATTGGGCTGGGATGAAGAAAGGCGACTAGGAACTTGCTCTATTACGATTTACAACTACACTGCTCGGGCAAGGGCATACACAATTCTTGCAAAATGGCCCGAAGGGGATGGTACTGCAATTTCCGATAACCCCCTCGGTGGGGCAAAACAGGCCAAGGGGCTATGGGCATGGAGGTTGGACACCCTGAATCCTGGAACAGCCACGACAATCCACTTTGGAGTCTCGGGACTGAGAAAGGGAGAGTGGAGTGATGCAGAGATATTCTACAGGGGTAATGGGGAGGTGATTGGGGCGACCAAAATCGACGAGAAGCTGCTGGAGGAATTGAGGAAATCAGAGGCTTTGGAAGCAGCAGAGGCAGAGTTGGAACAGCCGAAGGAGGCCATGTCCCAACTAAAAGAGAGGACAGAGGAGAGCGAGGCCTCCCAGACTCAAACTCTGAGCGAAGGGCAAACAAGTCTGTTTGAAGATTTCACGACTAAGGATGGATTGGAGGTGGATGAGTGACTATGGACAGACAGAAAACGAAAGAAGAAGTGATTGAGGCTCTGCATGGAGTTGCATCTGAGATGCATGACAAGATGTTGAAGGGGACCCCCCCTACAATGACGCTGCCCGTGAGATCGAAATCTAACATAGGGTTTGACAAGAAACTGGGAGTATACAAGTACGGGAAGAAGAGGACTGTTCGAGACGCGACCTCTCTTGGTTCTGCTAGGCAACTTCTGAGGGCTCTGCACATTACAGAGTTCGTAGAAGGAATGATTTCTGATGGAAAAACATCCACCCTAAGGGAAATGTACTACATTTCCGAAGGATGGGGGCACGGAAAGTTCTCTAGTCAGAATGAGAGTAATGGGGTCTCAGAGGACTTGGAGATAGTGACGAAGTGCATGAGAGAGGACTTCGGGCTAAGGCCAGAGGAAGATGGTGCTAGAATAATAGGGAACGTGACCTTTGAGGAGAGGAATCGCAGAGGAGACTGGATGAGGATAAACTGCCGAGATGATGTGGGTGACTCGGGGTATGGGGTCCCCTACAATGTAGAGTCGGAGAAGTTGAGGATGGTCGAAGAGGATATCGACTTTGTAATGGCAATAGAGACCGGTGGAATGTTCGACAGACTAGTAGAGAATGGATTCGACGAGGAAGCCAGATGCGCTCTGGTTCATCTCAAAGGGCAACCAGCCAGATCCACAAGGAGAATCATGAGAAGAATGAGCGATGAGTGGAACAAGCCGATAATGGTCTTCGCAGACTGTGACCCTTGGTCCTTCAGAATCTATGCTAGTATAGCCTATGGGGCAATCAAAACTGCTCATATCTCCGAATATCTAGCCACCAAAGAAGCGACATATCTGGGAATAACTGCAGATGACATCCTGGCCTACGACCTGCCTAGTGACGATTTAACCAAGCAAGACTTGAATGCACTGGATGCAGAGCTAAGCGACCCGCGATTCTCTACAGGTTGGTGGCAAGAGCAGATTCAACTAATGCAAGAAATAGGGAAAAAAGCGGAGCAGCAGTCTCTGGCTAAATATGGTCTGGACTTCGTGACTGATACTTACTTGCCCGAGAAGCTCGCCTCGCTAGGAATTACTTACTGAAAAAAGCCTGATAGATGAGGGCCTATAGGGAGGTCCGTGACCGATGGGAAAAGGCGTTGGGCTAGAATAACAACTGCGTCCTCAGCCGTCCTGCTACTGATTGCTGTTGTTTCGTTGTGGCAGGTATACGATGATTACAGTGAATTGTATGATCCAGAGGGCAACTACATTGTGAAATTGGGGCCGGGTGAGTCGGAGACCTTCAAAATCGAGAGTTCTATTTTGGTCTCCGCGCTAAGGGTCTCTGACGATGGTACGCCCGATGCAAACTTGACATTGGTTGACAACCAGGGGAACGAGGTTACAGGTAGAGAATCCGGATTCCTAGAGTTCGATCGATTCGACCGGGAAAGTGGGACCAGGTATTCTGTAGTCAGAGTTTTCGAGGATGTCGGAGGAGAGTTCACTTTGGAAAACCAAGGAAGTTCCTCTCTCTGGCTAGTTGATGATGAAGAGTCTGCGACTATATTGAGCGGAATCGTTTGGACATACCTGTTCTACATCGGGTGTTGCCTAGGCTCGCCGATTGGTCTCATTGGATTTGTACTAGCAATAATGGTATGGACTGACAAGAGGAAGATGCCGGATCAATTCGTGATAATAGAGGACGGGAGCGTAATTATCGGAAGCGTCCAAGGAGAGGAAGCCGAAGTAACCGAGTCTGATCGCCCTCCAAGTCCATTCTCAGATTCCAATGAGCCGCCGCCAGCAGAGACTTCAGAAGAGAAAGGGGATGAGTCTTGGAAGTCATGGGACGAAGGATAGCCAGAATGGTAGATACACCCAAAAATATCTAGATTGGGTTTTTAGAGGTCGTTGACTACCCAACCTTGAGTTGGTAAGTGATGGTAGGCTTCGATGAGTCCCTGAGTATTCTGGAAAATCCCACCAGAAGGGAGATTCTCAAGCATCTCGTAAAGGAGCCTCACTACCCATTGCAACTCTCTGACTTGCTTGATGTAAGCCAGCAGGCGGTTGTAAAGCACCTGAAGGTTCTGGAGGAAGCTGGGTTTGTAGACTCAGAGATGAAGAAGTCGGACAAGGGTGGCCCTCCGAAGAAAGTATACAGAGTAAATCAATCATTCTCGATTCGTTTGGACTTGGGTCCGGATCTTTTCAGGGCAGAGCATAGGAAGATGCCCAAGGGAGTGAGTTTTTCAGGAAGTCTTCCAGATGGCTTGGAGAGTGTGTTAGGTAGGATAAGCTCGAGGAAGAGCCTCCCAATGGTAGATGCAATGGGAATCTTGTCGGAGCTGGATGCAGCTTTGGAGAGCGTTGACAGGCAAAGGGACTCGATTATTGCCCTACATCAACAGGTCATGCACAAGGTTTCTCCAAGTCTGGAGAGGGGTTTTGAATCGTACGAAGAAAGGCAACTTGCTCACGCTATGATGAGGAATCCGAGGAGGCCCCTTGACTTGGATGCGTTCTCGCAAGGAATGAGGATTCAATCTATGCATGCTGAGAAGATGATGGATACATTGAGGGAGAGGCTGATGAGAGATTTCGCAAGCGGTTCGGGTTCCTTTGTCTCGGGAAGAGAATCTATGCCCCTTCCATGGTGGATTGCTAAGTAGCTCAGAATACCATGTCATCGTCGTCTGACCCTGGCAGTAGGCTGCTCAGCTCCGAGAATCTAGCAAGAGCCTCGACCCTCCTACCCCAAATGACGAATCCTGCGACTCCGAAGAGAGAGAACGTTGCCCCGATGATGATTACCGGAACCGAGTATCTGACTACAATCTCCCTACCCACATCGATTGCGCCCAGAGGGGATTTCATGGTTCCAATCCTCTCGATGTTGTTGTTCTCGTCTGTCTCGACGATATTGTTGTCTGGATCGACTACGACTACGATTTCGTGGTTCCCAGCTTCGACCATGTATAGCAAAGTAATCGGATCAGATTGATCTGTTTCGGACTGCCCTATTGGCATTATAGCATTTACAATCTGCCTGTAGACAATGTTCTCCTCCTTGCATCCGTTCCTCTTGATGTCGGATTCGGACTGGTCCTTGCAGAGGATAATGTTGACGTCAGCAGCGTGGGCGTTTCCTCTGTTTGTGATGTATACATTCACAGAGAGCATTTCCCCGATTGGTGCCTCTTTGTCGGGAGCCACCACGCTCTCTAGAACTAAATCAGGGGCTCTCAGTCGCATCTCCAGGACCTGTTCGTTAGTATCGCAATCGGGTGGGAGATTGTCGGGGAGACCATCAGAATTGCTATCCAAGGTGCACGAGTCGGTCCATACCTCAGTCTCATCGAAATCACCGCCTTCATCAGATGAGCCGTGCATGGAAAGAACCTTGATCCCCAAATTCCTGTCTGTCAGCGATGCGTCCGGTGCCACGGTAACGATGACTACTAGTTGCAGGGTTGTGTAGGGTTCCATCATCGGCAGTGTGATCGTGTTTCCTGCTGTGACATAGCAGTAGTCTGGACCTTCTCCCTGGGATAGTTGCTGGTTGACCTGGTTCTCCTCTTCGACATTGAGCTCTACGCAGGGCTTCTCTAGTGGGAACTCTGTTCCGAAGCCCTCCAAGAGAGCGTAGTCGATTTCCCATGTGCTAAGAGAGCCCAGACCGGGACTCACTGACCAAATCTTGTTCACGTCATCGTAGGTATGGTTGTGGATGGTGGGCTGGTCTGCCACGTTCCCATAGTTTGAGACGTTGAGAGTGTATCGTACAATCCTGCTTGGTGCTGTTGTCTTGATCTTACTCTCTACCAATGGGTCGAGTGATATTTGCATGTCGTGGAACTCGATTATTGTAGCTCTGAGTACTACCTGATCCTGGACCCTTGTTCCCTCATATGGTTCCTCACTCAGGACATTGAACGTGATTGTGTACTCACCAGCGAGTGTCTGAACTGGGACATTGATGTAAATCGGGACTGTCTGTGACTCATCTCTGTTCAACTCCTCGAACAGTATCCTAGGGATGTTCATATCCCACACGTGAGCTCCTCCCTGATCGTCAATAATGGACTCGATTGTCACATCGAACCTGTCTTGTCCGTTTCCAAGGTTGGAGATTGTGGTGTTCATTTGATATGACTGCCCGGGGTATAGTTCCAGAATTGTTTCGGGCACTGTGGACTCTAGTTCGTATCTCTGAACCACGTTCGTCAGAATTAGCACTGAGTCTCGGACCTTCGGGGAGCCGTCCAAATGCGCGCGTACTGTAATCGACTCACCGATTCCCGCGGTTGCGTTGAACGGAGAGCACATCTCGGCAGTAACAGTGTATGTATTTCCTACGTTTGCCCAATAGATGTCTTGATCGGCAGATGAGGAGCCCCCCGGCCATTCTGAGAAGTCCAAGTCTACCGTCCAGTGATCGAATCTCCATGAGTTGGTATCCGCTTCTTCTGGCCTCTCCGCCGGTGCACCTGGAGTTGTGAATACGAGATTCCCTGGGGTGAAGTACTTGTTCACCTGAATGGGGAATCTGGCACACTCTCCTGGTAGAACGTACAGTTTTGTGTCTCCGATGTCGAATACTATGTTTCCAGTTGTCCTGATAGAGACATTGATCCAGAGCTCTAGTACATCGAATGTGCCTCTGTCTACAGAGAGGACCGGCTCACCAGTCGACCAGCCTTTCAGGTATATCGCAAAGGTACCCGGTTCCTGAGACTCCGGAACGCTGACCTTGAGGTTCCTAGTGACCGATTGCCCTGGATCGAGGGAGATCGACAGAGGGAAGTCTATCCCCCATCCGAATGGTAGAGCCCACTCATTCTGACCGTCCAGTGTAGCTGGGTCGTAGAATGCGAATGTATCGTAGACGTTCCCCGTGTTCTTGATGGATATGGAGAACACGGCCGACTTGCCCTGCTCAACGTCTACTTGGAAATGGCTGGTGTCGAGTTCTATTCCGTGGACCACGTCCATTAGAGTCAGCAGAGTAAGCTTGTTTCTGATTGCGGGATCCTTGGAAGATGTTGCTATGATGCTGATTTGTGCCAGTTCGTCACTCTCAGCCTGGTAGATAGTGGGTGTTCTGACTCTGAGGTATAGGGGGTCGATGGCCCCGCCCTCGAGGAAGACTTTGGTTGAGTCGAAAATAGGAGTGTTGTTGGTCATGTAGAATAGAGTCGCAGTCCAATTGTTCGGTACTCCCTCCATTGTGATAGTGAACGTGTCTTGGACCAACTCTGCGGGTCCTGGGGTGGGGTTAGCTATTGTGATGTTGAAAGTTGTAAGTTCACCTGGCTGAATTGTGTGGTAGAATGTCTCAGCCTCCGAAGGGCAGTCATATGGGTATCCCTCGATGTTCGGATTTGCCTGAATCTTTTCATCGCAGGCTAGTGAAAGGTCGACAAGCCCGGTTAGTACGTGGACGTAGCAAAGCGTCCATTTGTTTGCGTTCTGGCCGTCCCAATCGCACTTCTTGTCTGACCAGCCAAGGTGGGCCCCGCTACCAAGGTCGTTGGCGAACGCAGGAGGCATGCCACGATCAAGGTTGAAATCTGGGAACAGGTGGTGTCCGTCAGCTGTATTGCACTCTGGCTGACAGGTTGCTGGACCGAGCTTATCTGATGACCAATTTGTGACTTCTTGTATCTCCCATGGATCCAGAATTGACGAGGCTGCAGAATTCAACGGGAATCCTTGCGGATACTGTTCGTTTGTATTGTTCAGTCTCGCATACATTATTGTCTCCTGCCACTCGGTATTGCTGTAGTCTATCCAAGCTAGGTGGACATTGTCGAAGGAGTCTGTAAGGATAGAAGGAGCGACGGAGCTAGGGGCATACGGGTATTCGTCACTGGCCCCTTCACATTGCTCTGAGTTAGAAATCGCACTAGATGCGATTTGCTTAATCCCATAGGCGGGAAGGCCCTCTGGTACGCCGTCCCATTCTGCTGCACCTCTTAGTCTGAGTCTGGTGTAATATATCTCATATGCGCCTTCTATATCGATGCCACCTGTTGGTCCGGAGCAGCCGGGGTATAGGCGACCATCTTGCCAAGCTAGATGCGTATTTCCAGAAGTGTCTAAAGCGATAGATGGATGTAGACTGTAAGCAGGGTTGTTTGTTATCTGGGTGTCATTTACGACGACTAGATGGCCGTATCCCTGTTCGTCCTCGGATGGCCCCAAATCCTCTGTGTAATACCCTCCTTGCTGGTTTGCCTCTGTTCCGGAATCCCCTCTAGTCCAACCGGGCCATGGATTCTCCAGAAGGGAGTGAGGATCTAGGACGGTCATGTAAATCTCTCGAGAGTTGTTCGTGGCTAGGTAGACCATCGCCTCGACCATGATCTCGAGCTCCGATGAAGAGCCTGCGCTGGTCGGGAACTGATACATTTGGCCCTCTGCTGTAGTTGTTCGAGTTGTGGCTCCACTGCAGGACCTGGTGTTCAATCCTGAGCCAACCGGGCACTGTGCAAGGTCGAGCATATAGCTGCCAACGGCAGTGTCAGAGCCTGCCCACAACGGGTATGGCTTTGTCTGTGCCAACACACAAGCGTCGTGTGCCTGATTGATGCTCTGTGTGTCGTCATTGTCCATCGGGGTTCCCCCGTACGGGCCCTCATCGGAAATTGGAATTACGACCCTGGTGGCGTTGTCGTTCCATCGGTGATCAAGGGCCGTTGGGGGGTTTGCAGAAAGTCCCTGTCTTCCTTGCACGTCCCTGTAGGATAGGCAGGCCCAAGTTGCGGCTGGACCCCAGAACTCGCTGTAATATCCGCCATCGGCCGGTAGGTTAGTGGCTTGGTTGTTGTATACCACCTCAGTAAGCTCTCGGATTCCTCCAGAGGAGTCTCCCGGCCCGAGAGGGGTGTTTCTTGGGCCCTGGCTCCCAGATCCTCCAGTCTGGTAAGCATCTGCACAGTTTCCACTGGTTGCAGCTGCTGGCCAATTCCCACTGAGAGCATATAGGGTTTCGTAGACGCTCATGTTCGCGCTGACGAGCATGGGCTTTAGACCCACGAAATATCCTCCGCTTGCAAAGTTCCCTCCGTAGAAAACAGCACACATGTCAGCCCACTCTGCATTCATAGAGCCGGAGGTGTCGATGGGGACAACCATCTCCACCTGCCCCCCTCTGGTGTCATCCCAGACTATCTGAACGAAGTCATTGACGTCGACAGCGATGTCGGGATGTCCCTTCTGCCCGAGAATTGGGGTCAGTAGTGTGCTGTCTATCTCTACGATTACCATTCTAGCAACATGGTCAATTGACAGCATCTTGTAGAAAATCTGGGATTGCTGGTAGTACAGTTCCAATGGTTCAAATGAGTCTTCCCAAACAATGTGCGGGTTGTTCTCCGAGTCAACGTCTATTGCAGGCCAATCTCTGTTCTGTGGATTGTTTGCGACCTCGTAATCATCCGGAACCACGGAGAGAACTGAATCTAGAGAGGCGTCGCCGCTCTGGTCGTCCAATGATGGGTCCAACAGGGTGTACATTATCTTGTACTGGCTGGCCTTGTCAGTCCACACAATGTGAACCATGTCATCACTGTCTACTCTAACATCTGGATGCCATGCGCGGTGTGCTCCTGGATCCGAAATTTGGGTCTCGGAGATCAGGGCCTCTCCTCTTGGATCGAGCATCTTGTAATACAGATGGTTCGTGTTACGACTCCAGACGACGTGTACGTTTCCAGAGGAGTCTGCGTCCATGGCTATCATTCTGTCATTGTGAACCCCACTCTGGACAACTTCAATCGGGTCAGTAAGCACGATGTCACTTGCACTGGCCGGGGAGGAGAGTGAGGCGAGAACGCTGACTAGCATTAGCATTACAATCGCTAAGGCGCTCTTCTTGCTAGATATCCTTCCGCTGGCTACGTGCCGTGAGGGGTGCATCATCCACATTCGTATTTCTCGAATACTTAATGTATGCCCATTATGGTCACTTTTTACATATTTTGGGTTAGACCCATTCCAATGGATCGAAGTCCTTTCCAAACCCACCAGTCTCATCCGTATCTATCTCTGAATGTCTGGTCTGAGATTGGACTGATTGTCTTCCAGTCTTCTTCCCCTCCCAATCATCAACTGGCCCTGGTTTTCCCTTTCCGTTTCCGAAGCCGTATTTTATTTGATGGATTAGAGACAGTTTAGTCAGCCACACTCTTCTCATGCTCTGCATGAATTCGTTCTGAGTCAATCCATCCAACCAGACTGGCCTAGAGAGATTGAATGCCTGTAGTGGGCCTGCCACCCCGTCCTTGCTTCTTCCAACGTGAAGGACCCAATCTAGGTCCGACGACGTCATCCTGATTCTAGTCTCATGAAGCCACTCCTCCCATGCCTCTGAGTCTTCATTGGCCATTTCACGCATCGAGTCCTGCTGACCTTCGTCCACTCTGGTAATTGAATAGACTAAGACTAAATTTCTCTTCTTCGGGATTACAATATTGAATAGATGCCCTTGCTTAGTTGGGGGGTATCTGACATGAAGGTGAATAACGGCCTGTGGGTCTTTCACCTCTCTGGCCTCGAGTCTCTCACCATTCAACCACGACCGAATCAGGTCGGCTGCCTCGCTGTGATTCACGGATGTTCCAACAGGTCGTCCTATTTAGAGCAAGTTGAGATTGGAGTTCACCTCTGAAATCAATTCTTCAAGTCTCTTGCCTTGTTCTGAAGAAGCAAGTTTTGATCTCCTCCTGGAGGTTGAGAAATCAGACCAACAATCGTAACCAAACAGGAATGCCAGATTAGAGATGTGAATGAGGATTACAATAGAGATGGCAATGACGATGGTGAACATGGAAGGAGTGTGGATTAGGAGTGCTGTTGCTATTGCCAGTGGAGGCCAGAAAAGTACCGGTGAAAACATTCCGGCTAGAAAGTGGTAAGTTGTTCTTGCGTCTAACCCCTCATCCGTTCTATCTCCAAGATACCAAGCGAAGAATGCCTGGATTCCAGTGGAGGGAAGTGCAATTGGAGACAGTAAAATCATCAGAAAAAAACCCAATAGTGCACTCGGCCAATCAGTTCTCGAATCTATCTTCAATCCATTCAAGGCGCGTCCGTCTAATTGGTAATCATGTAGGATACCAGCAGCCTCTGTGGCAGGGGATAGCAAATCCTCCGTATTCTGCCTACCATAAACAGCGCCTCTAACTTCCCTGGCAGCAAGAACTTCTTCTCTGAACGATTGTAGTTGAGAGTTGGAAGCATTCGACTTGATGTGACCTATCAGGTGCCAAGCACGATAGGTTTCCCAATCCGGAGCATCTGGAGTTACTTCGGATAAAGATGAGAAAAGTCTGTCCCTCAGATTGTGAACTTGATCTGATGGTGGTTCTTCCCAGATTCCTGAGGATAGTCTCTCAGGAGCTCCCGGGACATCGGGAGCATGGACTGGAATGGGTTCTTGGAATTCAACAAAAACGTCAGTTCTGAACCAATGGTGGCACCTATAGTGTAGTCCAACTGGCTGAAGCGCTGGGTGTGGAAGGCCCCGATGTTGTGCAATCGACGCGGCGTTTAGTGCGAATCTCATGGGTCCAGTCTTGAAACGGTGGAGTCTCGAGTCTTGGTGAGACTTGCCTTCTGGCATTACCATAGCATTGTGTCCTGATGCGATGCAGTTTGTCATCGTGAGAAGGGTCCTATGGTTTATCTTCCTAGCATATTCTTCGTCAGAAACTCCGTTTTCAATCTCAGACTTCCTGATAACTGGCTGCGACCCCATCCTCCTTGAGAACCATCCAATTAGTGGCATGGTCATCAAATCGTGCCTCCCCATGGAGATAATTCGTCTGTCCTGGGTGTGTACCAAAGTAGCGGGATCTACCAACCCGTTAAGGTGTATGGAGGATATCACCCTCCCTCCTTCGAATTCTGGAATCTTTTCGTAATGGCTTCTCCTGAATATGTAACTCAGCCCTATTCCAACAATTAGTTGAATGATCTTCCAAAAGAAGGGGTTTCCTGGATGCCTCCCTGTGTGGTCCCAAGGGAGACCGTCCAACTTTTTCCTCCTCAGTTTCATTGCTGCTCTAGACAACTGGGGTTCGATATCGGGTGCACCCTGCATATTCGACACGAATCTCCGAGATGGTTTGAGGTCTTGATTATTGAGAGGGATTTAATCCAACAAATCTCTGATTGAAGAGGAAAGTTGCGCTGCATCGTCATGATCGATTGGTGAGGACTTGAAAGGAATGGAAAGGCCCCTGCCGTCCTCCATCTTTGGGACGATATGGAAATGAACATGAAAAACACTCTGAAACGCATTGGGGCCGTTATTCTGAATTACATTGAATTCCGATGCACCAGTTGCCTTCAACACCGCCTTGGAGATTCTAGGCAATACTCTGCCGACAGCCTGAGCAGACTCATCGCTTAGGTCATCGAGCGTCCTAGCTGGCTCCTTGGGAATTACCAATGTATGACCCGGGCTAAGGGGATTGATATCTAGAAAGGCGAATACTAAGTCGTCCTCGTATACCTTGTGACAGGGTATCTCCCCCTGGATTATCTTGGTGAAGATGCTCGGACCATCTCCCATATAGTTCACCCAGAAGTAATAATCGCCTCAGCCACTGACGCTAAACCGTCCAATCGCAGCGCCTCCACAATCTCGGTATTCATGACGGGCGAAGTGTCAGTTAGTCGGATTCCTGTGTCTTTTATTCCCCTTATTTCTGCTAGGGCCGCCTCACTTGATGAGCCAAGTGAGATTGCAGATGTCAACTTGGAGTAGAAGTTGGCAACAGTAAGGCCGTCTCCTTCCATGATTGAAGAGACCCTATCTTTTTCATCCTGCAAGGATTGTTCAATCTGAGTGTTTCCTCCGAATTGAGTTTCTGGTACCCAACTCGAAGCTTGCTCTCCTGCAACTTTGCCCGAAACCAGATCGTCAAGTAGCAGGTTTCCAGGTAATGCATTGGCCCCATGCATACCAGTATGAGCGCTTCTTCCAGCTGCGTATAGTCCTGTGTGCCAAAGCTCTGCTGGAAGCCCCTCAGCGGTGAATCCCTCGAAAATTACCCTTCCTTGAGCATCACAGGGGGCTCCACCGGTTGTGTATGCCACCCCAGGAGAAAGAGGGATTACATCCTTAGAAATATCAATTCCGAGCCTGTCCCTTATTCGCATAGATGTCTCAGAGAACCAATCCTTTGCCTCGACGTCCATCGCTCGAAGATCGAGTACACAGGATTCTCCCTCCAGCACCTCTTCTGGCCCTACGTCGTCACCATTCTCTCTTCTGATTCTGCCCCCAGAGCCTAGAACATCTAGTGGAATGTGAATGTCACAATCCCTAATTGTCAGAGGGTGCCTAGGAGTTCTTTCCATGCCCCTCAAACTGATTCCTGCTGAAATTGCTAGTACGGATCCGGTCCCTGAACCATCACTGGGTTTTGACCAAAGTCCCTGATGCCCTTCGGTAGCTAGGATAACCGCCTTTGTCTGAATTGCCTCGATTCTTCCCGAGGGGACATCAAGAGTCACTAGTCCCCTGACTTGGGAGTTGTCCGAAATAATAGCAAGAGGTAGAGAGTCGGCGTTTCTCTGGATTCCTCGCTTGATAGCCTGTTCCTCAAGGACCCGTGTGACCTCCCTTACCGTCGAGTCTCCACATCCAGTCAGTCTTGGGGTTTGATGCCCTGGTGCTGAGGAGGCGTGCGGAAGTCCTCCTTCCCTGCGCCTTAGGACCAGTCCCCATCTCTCGAGTTCGGCCAGAGTCGCCACACCCTGTCTGCATGTTCTAGCTACCGCGTCCCCATCACATGATTCGCCTCCTACTGCTAGCGTGTCCTCTTCATGGGACTTTGAGTCCATTTCATCGATTGATGCTGCTAGTCCAGCTACTGGGGGGGATCCGGTTGCAGAGCCAATTCCAAACTCGTCTACCATGAGGGGGGCAGCACCCCCATCGGCGCAGGCTATCGCTGCGCGGAGAGCTGCGGCGCCCGAACCGATGATCACTACTTCTCTGGACTCCATCTTTCACTCTGACCCAGTAGTCCCAGACACAAGAACGTGACGCAGTTGGAGAGTCCTTCTGAATATTCAATCAGCAACAGAAATAGCGATTCTGCGAACTGCAACTGCAGCATCCAGCATCTTCTCCGTGGCCCCCTCTGGATTGAATCCAGAGGATAGGGTGGTTTGAACGACAAACGCTGAGAGAGTCTCTCCAGTGGGGCCCCTCAAATTAACCTGAACTGGTTTGGAACCTGTTGAGCCTGTGGGCCAGGCAAGACCTATCCACAAAACTAAACTGTTGTCAATTAGTCTGCCCAGTACATCAACTATGTCGTTTCCTTCTTCCCCAATCTTTGCTGGTTTCTTGGGCTGTCTAGACACTGGGGGATTTAGTCTGAGTGTCTGTTGGTGGGGTTCACCGTCACCAGCAATAATATCCACCTCTATCTGTGAAGGTTTCCCTGAGTGGTTGTGGATCATTACGAACAAATCTCCCTGACCTTGGGAGCATCTCGGGGGAATATCGAGATCGAGTCGCCATGGGCTCTCAATTAGTGATGCGTGACCCCTCAATGCCGCGTCCTCGAGCCTATCGATCAGTCTGAAGAGTCCGGGTTGCCATGCTCTCGTATGTGCCATTAGTCTGCGAAGAGTCCTGTAGCAGAATTTGGACTCGTCGTTGTTCAAATCATCTATTGCGGCCACTCTGAAGACTCTCTTTGACTCTGAAATCAGCCTATCCTCATCTAGGAGGCCGAGATGATTCAGGTGAAGAACCCGAAGGAGGTGCTCTACTGCAGATTCGGGTGTCTGGCTTGAGCGGACCTTGTTCTCCAGGCCTTGCACCCAATCGTCCCATGCACCCGCAGTCTCGGGATCCAAATGAGCGGTCACCAAATCAGATAGAGCTCTATTTAGGGTGCTCTGATGTAGTGTCGGAGCGTGCATGGACAACAATGGGAAGTCGGAGTCAATCATCGGAATCCGCCGTTCCAGATGGAGGGTATTGATAATCGAAATTGCGCCTAGGAAGATTGCCAATCCGAAGAGTATCGATGCTAGAATTGTGCCTGTCTCGAAGCTGTCCTCTGAATTCAGGGCGGCGGCTGCAAGCAGCGCACACAGTAGTCTAGTCCTTTCTCTAAGAGTCCTCTCTTGAAGGGTGTTCAGGATTCTCTCCACACCGGGGTATGCTTCCATGGAACGGTTGCGTCCTATTTTCAACTGAAGCCTATCTCTTGCAGACATCTTAGCGAAGGACGATGCCAACATTGCAGGGAAGAATAGTGCTGCCTGGGTTGCAAATAGTGCAACACCGAAGTTCACTAGTTCACCTCCTCTACCCGAGGCAAGAATTGCGGTGGCCAAAACAGCTGCGAAGGAGACAGTAATTCTGGCAAATCCACTCCATCTTATGGTGGCGATGTTGGTCCAGAATACTCTCTGGGAGTCCCTGATTCGAACTCTCCTATCTAGAGCGGACTCCGAGGAAGGGCCAAAAGAGGCGTCTTCACCATACGGATTGGGCAGGTCAGAGGTGTTGCTCGCCACATGCTCTCCAGAAGCCTCCACTGCTTGATGGCATCGGATGGCCCAAGTGAAGATGGGTCTTTTACGGGGCAGATTTCTTCAGGAGGTCGTGCTCGCGGGAACGGGCGTGTAGCATAGCCTGGATAATGCACCGGCCTCCTAAGCCGGGGACCGCGGGTTCGAATCCTGCCGCGCCCGCCATCTAATTACATCGAGAGGCCGTGTTTCTTTCCTGCAATAGCGGTTCGATGTAGGAACCTTTCAAAGTGAATACGAGGATATGTCGACCTTTGCAAACCTACATCACATTCGGACAATGCATCCAGGATCTCTTCCCTTAGTGGCTGGGGTACGCTGAGCCTCCTTCCGACAATCACGTCATGGATTTGCGAGATGATGTCTGTCGAGTCTAGTCCGTGATTATTCATCAGATTGTCTACTTCTGCCATTGCTCCTGAGAGGACTTTCTTGTTTCTGCCTCGATGGTTTTCCCATTTCCATTCCACTACCTTTCCTCGAATAGCCAGTTCAACGAGTCTTCTACCTGCTTGGAGGGTTGATGCTTGGACCATCTTGTGTACCGATGAGCGGTCCGAGGTAAGGCCCCTGATGTCAAGCAGCTCAAGAGTGAAGATGGCTCTCTTGAGATTGCCCTCGGAGATGTATGATATGTCTTCTAGGACGCCTTCTGTGGGTTCGAGACCGTTTTTCTCGGCAATTACTGAAAGTGTTTTTGTTATTGTTTGTCTGTCTGTAGATGGGATTCGAATCATCTGACTACGAGATCGCAGTGCGTCTATGATTCTAGATGGAGCTCGGGCGATTAGTACGAATCTGGAGGCCTCGCCAACTGTCTCCATCATTCTCCTGAGATATGCCTGGCGAATGTGCCCTAAGTGGTCGGCGTCCTCAATTACAATCAAGCGACTGATGGGGACCTTGCCCTCTCGGACTTCAATCTCTGACCCCGTGGGGGCGAAATTTTTCCCTTGGGGAATGGAAATTCCCCTGTCGTATGCGTCGAGGCTTGTCCTTCCAGCAAGAGTGTCCTTCTCTGAACCGCTGGGACGCAGGAACCCCTCGAAGGAGGACATTGCCCCCCTCTGCCTTGCCAAATCACGTGCTTGCAGGACGTGTGTTGTGGACTTCCACCCCGGTCCCAGAAGTTGTCTGGCAAATAGTCGCCAACATGCTGTCTTGCCCACACCCGCTGGTCCGGTGATTAGAATATGGGGAGGATCGATTGAGGTGCTGCTGGAAACTAGAGCCTGACGAACCGCCTCTGGAACCGCCAGTTCGTCGAACCTTGTCGGTGCCTCGGTCTCGAGCCAGCTTGCCACAGGCTAATGGGAGAGAGGAGGGTCTTGAACTCCGCGATTGTCATTCGGCCTTCAGAACCTTGGCCATGCCATCCTTGCGGGGCTTGACGAAGATTCGGTAGCCGCACTTGTGGCAGGATCTTCCCGTTGAGTCTGCCTCGGCCCAAGCCATGTGTCCGCAGTTGACGCACTTGTATCGAATCTCTAGTGGGTCCATGGGGGAGTTGCAGTGATTGCATTGCTCATCGGATGTAGGGTTATGCTGCCTCTTATCGGTCCTGTTGCAGTTTCTGCACTTGTGTAGGATGTCCTTGTCGCCCTTCATTGCTACCAAGCCGGCGACCTGCCGGGCC
>CAZPNT010000005.1:0-17179 GCA_964588055.1 uncultured Candidatus Poseidoniales archaeon
CCACTGGGGAGATTCGAACTCCCGGCCTTCTGATTACGAATCAGACGCTCAACCAGGCTAAGCTACAGTGGCAGCGTCGCGGCCACTTGGGAGATTCGGATAAGAGAATCGGTAAACAAAACTATCTCAGATTCTCTAAATCTACTATTTCGCCGATTCTGTCCCCTACGTCTGAAAGAATGTGGTCTAGCGCCTCTTGATTACGTCCTTCTGCCCTCATGACAAGTATCGGCTCTGTGTTGCTCGGTCTGCACAGGTACCAACCATCATCGTACCGGACTCTAATGCCGTCTACCGTCGAAGTTGGCATGTCCGAGAATGCTAAAACCACTTTTTCCATCACCTCTTCCCTATCTCCAACCAACGGAACCTTGCCTTCATCTGTCGTGGGATATTCTGGCATGAATCCGAATCTCTCAGAGAATTCTGGACCCCCTTGTTCCGGGGCTGGGTCCTTACCAACAATGCTCAACAACCTAGCAGCGCAGTAAATTGCATCGTCAAAGCCATCCCAGTGATCATTCATGAAGAAATGCCCCGACATCTCTCCAGCCATTGGAGAGTCTGGATTATTCCGCAACTCCTTTTTCATGAATGTATGACCTGTTCTCACCATTCGAGGCAACCCTCCTAATTCCTCTATTGCCTCCTCTAATGCCATGCTGCACTTAACGTCGAAGAAAATCGTGCGTTGTTCTTCGGATGCGTTTTCCGGCATATTTGAGAGAACTTCTCTAACGAAAACTCCCATTAGTCGATCAGGATGGATGAAACTTCCATTCTCATCAACCACCCCTAAACGATCCCCATCCCCATCCATTCCTATTCCAAATTCTGCACCATGCTCCAGAACAGCCTTCCCCAAATCCTCCATGTTCTCATGCCTAGTCGGATCTGGAGGGTGATTAGGGAATGTATTGTCCCAGTCGCAGTAGAGTGGTATTACATCAACGCCCAGCCTTTCCAGAACTTTGACTGCTAGGGGGCCTGGAACGGCATTTCCACAGTCCAAAACAACCCTGATGTCTCTGGATGGTCTTCCTACGCTTTCGACAATTGACTCAACATACTCTTCTTCGTAGCTATCCACAGATTTGTAATTTCCACTTCCTTCTCTGAAGTCCCCTGCTTCGAAGGTCCTTCTGATGTCTTGCAACTCTTCTCCTCCAAGTGGCATTTTCCCTTTGCAAATCTTGAATCCATTGTATTCTGGGGGGTTGTGGCTAGCAGTAATTGCAACAGCTACGTCTACTGGCAGGTCTACTGTAGAACGATACAGAACTCCAGTTGTCGAAATTCCCAAGTCAATTACATCTGATCCTGCTGATAGAAGACCCCTGACGAAGGCCTGGTGGTAGTCTGGACTTGAGTCTCTGATGTCTCTAACTACAGAGACACACTCCGCATCTAGGTGAGTTGCTATTGCTCTTCCTAGACGTTCCGAGAAATCCGAGTTAAGCTCACTTCCTGCAATGCCCCTGATGTCGTACGCCTTGAAAACACTCATACTTCTCGCCAACGTTGTCGATACGTAGTCTTCTCGGTAGGGAATTTTCACTTAGCGTATTTATTCTGCCCTATGGAAATGTAGAGTCATGCACCCCTCTATACCAAGGCTTCCTCTAGTTCTGCCGGCAAATCCGTTCTGTACTCGCCCGAGTATCTGAAAGCCTCGCAGACTATCTCCACCAATGCTCCTCCGGGGAGGTTCGATACCTCGTAGGCTGCTCTTGCTGGAGCAATCGTATCCCCTAGCCAGTCTGCATAAACCTCGTTGATTTTTGCATAGAATCCGATGTCCGTCATTAGGATGGTTACTTTCACCAAATCTGCCTTAGAACTGTTTGCAGCTGCTAGAAGATCGTCAACCTTTGACAGTGTTCCAATTGTTTGCGATTCTATGTCATCCCCCGAATCCACATCAATCTGGCCAGAAAGCCAGATGTGGTCCTTGACATTGATTCCGGGCGTATATGGTCCTAATTTGGGCTCTCCGGTATCTATCTTCAATTTCCTGCTCATGACGGTCCCATGAGGTGTCGTGTATAGGGTTACTTGCGAAGTTGCTCGATGATGGAGAAATGGTCACCAGCTACTTCTTCAGATCTTAGCTCACTAAGGTCGATCCATTCTGCATGACTAGCGTCATCTCCAGCCAAAGGATTGGCATCCGCATCCACTTTAACCAGGTAGAAAATCGATACTATGTGCTTTCTTGGATCTCTATCTGGATCTCCCCTTACCGCGAACATCACAGGATCCCTTCCCTCTACTCCAGTCTCCTCGTACAACTCACGAATAACCGCTCTTTCCGGGTCTTCACCGATGTCGACGAAACCCCCTGGGAATGCCAATCTACCCTGCCAAGGTGGAAACCCCCTTGTGATGAGAAGAACCTGTAATCCGTTCTCTCCATCTCTTAGTGAAATTGCATCCACGGCAAGGGACGGACTTCTGAAAACTTCTTCACCCTCCAAATCTTCTCCTCCTCATCTGGTAGGTCTCTATCGCATCATAAAGAACAGACTTTGAGAAGGAAGGCCAGTGAACGTCAGTGAAGTAGAGCTCTGAGTAAGCAATCTGCCATAGGAGAAAATTTGAGACTCTTTCTTCCCCACTAGTTCGAATAACTAGATCCGGATCAGGTATTTCAGCATCGTATAGTCTACTGGATATCTCATTCGTGTCTATCTGCTGCAATGACAATTCGCCGGTTGCATGATCGGCAGCAATGCCCTTCACGGCATCGACAATCTCCTCCCTTCCACCATATGCAAGGCAAACTGTGAAGGTGAAATTGGAGTAACCTCTAGTCCTCTCTTGTGCAATATTGATTGCCTCGTTCACTCTCTCGGGGAGCTCTTCCCTCCTACCCACTACTCTAACCCTAACGCCTCTAGAATGAATCCTCTCATCTTCAGATATCTCAATTAGACCTGCAACATATAGGTCGAACAGACCCTCCAACTCGTCTGGCTCCCTGCTAGAGAGGTTTTCAGTCGAGAGAGCATAAACGGTAAGGTGAGGGATTCCTAGATCCATTATCCAGTCCATTACTTCCTTCAACTTCTCCTTCCCGTGCATATGTCCGATTTCTGTCCCCAGACTCAAACTCAAAGCGAATCTGCGATTTCCATCCATGATGATGGAGACGTGCTGTGGCAACTCCCCCCTCGAGATTCTGTCTCTCTGCCTCTTTACACGAATTCGATCTAGTCGAGACACAAAACTCCATGCTAACCAGGAATTAGAAACGACTCTCGCTGGGAATGAGAAGATTCGGAATCTGAGGAGTTTCTTAGCCATGTTGTCGATTAATCGACCAACCCTCTTTCTTCCCCTTCCCATTATTGTCTCCGGGTGGTATCAACGTTATGACTACTAACTAGCATTGACCTATTCGAAAATGATGTCCGCCGAATCTCCAACTTTGTCCAAAAGACCTCGTTCTGGATTGACAACAATAACCTCTCCGGAACGCTCCCATACTGGCAAGTCGTGCTTACTGTTTCCCGCATAAGCGAAAGCACCCTCGCCGAACCTAGAAACGAGTGCTTCGCCTTTCTTCTCCCCTCTAAGATTGAACAATGAGTCAGATGCCATTACGTCCGAGAACAATCCCACATGGCCCGCAACTTGCTCTGCAATTATCCTGTCAGATGCGGTAGCCAGAATCAAGGTCCTTCCCTTTGCTCTCTCGCCCGTAAGCCAATCGAGGAACTCTGTGTGGTATTCCAATTCAGATGGGTCGAAGACCAACCTCTCTGCTAGATCCCTTTTCCACTGGGCTCTCCTTCCACTGAGTTCCTTGAAAATCATTCCAGGAATAATCCATGGGCGCCTAAGAAGAACCCTCTTGATACTGACCCAACTCATGTCGGTAAGTATCAGTGTGCCATCCATGTCAACGGCAATCGGAAACTCTGAGCCTTGCTTCTCCACATAGTTCGCTCGAGGCTCTATGATTCAAGGCTTTGGCGACCGATTCAATGAAGCCTTGGACCCTTTCCTAGATTCGAAGAGTATGTCCGTCTGGGAGAAGAATTGGAGGCCTGCGGCGATGACAGAGGTCTCTGGTGAGTCAATTACTCCATCAGGTTTCGAGACTCACTCTTTTGCTGGAATTGGAATGACGTGCAAGATTGTGGAACCAATATCTATGACCAGCATCTCCGATTGGCAGGAAATCATCTTGGATTTGACTCCATGGGGAAAGACTCCTGACCCCGACTCCTTGTCCTCCGTCTCGCTATCAGAGAATGACAGAGGACCAATTGCCAGACTGATCGGGAACTCTACTTGGATTGCAGAGTTCCTACCTTGGAGTTCCAATGGCTTTCTCAGGAAGATAATCCAATCATGTTCGGGAGTATGCGATGTTCCCTGTGGGGGCTTCTCGTGGGAGGGATCTGATCTGATCCTAATTTGGGAGGAAAGAAGTAGGATGGAAAACTTCAGAGAAATCCTAGTTAGAGCACTTATTGAAGAAGATCGGGAATCAGCGATAGAGACCCTTCGGGAATGCGGAACTTCTCTAGGGGAATATCACAAACATGTTGAGTCGGTTAGGACTACCCCGCCAGATCCAAACAGATGGAACGAAAGAGTAGCAGGTATCGAAGAGCTCCTCCGATCTCATTCTGTCTGGAGAGTCCCTCATTCTAGAGACTCAGAATGTATGCTCGGCATAGGTGACATAGGGCTTGCAGACTTCTACGGGGGGAAAATCAGAATTGTTAGGCCGAGGCTACACTCGGCCCTGGTCCCTCCTAAATGTGAGTTCCCCGCGGTTAGAGATCTAGCCTCTGTAGTTCACGACCTGTCCAGAGCGTTTTATGAAACAGAATCCGGTTTGGACATCGTTGAACTTAGGTCCTCTCTGATTGAGGGATGGAAGAGCAGCGCTCCAGAGAAGTGGTCATCTGACAACGTGTTATACTCGCACAGAGGTGGTTTAGCGATATGGGAGTATGAGCAGTGCCTCCTGGACGTAATAGAAGCCGTCTCCCACCAGTCAGGGGCTCCCCAGCCTGCCACCACATTGATTGGCTATGTTCCCAGATATCAGAAGAGGATGTTCAACAACAGAACGTTCGGAGCACTTTCCATCATGGCAGGGTCGATAGGCGCTTTTTCTCTTATCTCCTCATTCCCCCCTTCTCCAGGGCAGATTCCTATCCCAATCGCCAGCATTGCATTAAGCGTCGCTCTGATGAAGCTCTATCAGAAGCGCTCTCCTCCTCCAGAGATCCCATTCAATCAGTTCTACTGATTTCTCCCTTGGCAAACTCATAGAATAGTGGAGAACCAGTTTGTATTTCCAAGGAGACTATGTCCTCGGGAGAAACCTCCTCAATGTGCATCACTATGGAGCGAAGTGAGTTTCCATGAGCCGAGACAAGGACCCCCTTAGCAGCTTGTAAATCTGGCATTATCTCCTCTTCGAAGTAGGGTATCGTCCTCTCAGCTGTCATTTCCAGGCTTTCCCCGTCAGGAGGGGCAACGTCGAATGACCTCCTCCAAATGTGGACTTGTTCCGCTCCGAACTTCTCCGCTGTCTCGGCCTTGTTAAGACCCTGTAGGGAGCCGTAGTTTCTCTCGTTTAGCCTCCAGTCAAACTTTGTTGTGAAACCATCAGATACATCATTCATACTCATAATTATTTCAGCAGTCCTCTGTGCTCTAATCAGGTTACTCGTGTGAACGACGTCAATCCTCTGTGAACTAAGTCTTCGACCTGCTTCCTCCGCCTCCGAGACGCCAACCTCTGAGAGGTCTACGTCAGTCCATCCCGTGAACCGATTGGCTGCGTTCCAGACAGATTCACCGTGTCTGATAAGAATCAACTTGGCCATGAAGGCAACTCCAACCTATGTCCTTCTTCTGGGCTCATGGAACGTCAGATCACACTCTATTCCAATTGAACGGCCAATTAGGAGGATGTCCTCAGTAAATTCTCTCTGGATCTTGCTGCTTGACTGGCAGTAGAAATTGCAAGATACCGTTATCTTCGGAGGCAAGCTGTTAGTTATCTTAACCCACGAGTCATCGTTCTTTGTTGCCCTTGGATCTTCAAGCACCTTCTCACAAAGAGCATCGCAGAACTTCTTCAGAGCACCCTCGTCACTATCCTCCTCAAACTCGAAGGACGGCCTTATCCTCCTGAACCTCCTCATTGTGAAGTTCTCTACTGGCGAGTTAGTGATGTTAGAATTTGGCATGGTCACGATAGTGTCATTCCCAGTTCTTATCATGGTGGTCCTAAGTCCAATGCTAATGACTTCACCCTCTACATCCTCAACGATAATCCAGTCACCGACATTGAATGGCTGATCGATAATTATCGAAATCGCTCCGAAGATATTTGCCACTGAGTCCTTTGCAGCAAGGGCCAATGCAAGACCTGTAATTCCCAGGCCAGCAATCATTCCATTGAGATTCAGCCCAATCAGTCCCGCCAAGACGAAAGCACCTACAATTACGACTGCAAGCCTTCCTATTGCCTCGGCGACACTGGCTAGAGACCTCCTAGCTGCCATGTTGTCCCCTTCGACAACAATGAATGCGTCCAAGTAGTCCACTAGTCTGTAAGCAGCAATCAGCATCAGGATAACGAAACCTGCCCTACAAATCTGCCCTATCGTGTTCATCATATCGTCGTTCCAGATGAACTCCCCTTCCGACGCTGCAACGTTCTCCAATACCCAATCGACGGATTGCCACATGACGAGCAATCCAACCATCCATCCCAGTGATTTAGGGGCGAAAAGCGTCTTCCCGTCAATTCTCTCAGTCTTTGAAAAAAGATCCATTATCCAAGGAAAGAGAATTCTCCTAGAGATTAGACTCGCAGAAACGGAAATACCGATTAGTAGAATCAAAAATCCGAACCCTAATGATGAAAATTCGTAAAACATCTCGTCTCCAGTAAGCTCGCTTGCAATTTCAGACCCGATTGTCATGATTTTCCGAAGAGGTGCCCTTCAAAAAGACATCTCGGTCCTACGGACCGTTCTCCGTGCGATTCAATACGTAGGGTTTCTCCGCAAAACACAGCATGGTTAGGCACGGTCCTGAAAAATCGGGGAGAAACGCTTGGAACAATCCAGGTGCCCCAGTCACTGCGATGCTTCTTCCATTTCTGCTCAGCATGCTTTCTCCTGTAGCCCTAGCCCCCGTGACAACTGCTCAAGAGGCCGGTTCTGGAACTTCTCCCGAAGAGACATGGTCCCCTGAGTACGTAAACCAGATTTTCCCATGGGGGCCCCATGGCGACTCCGACCAACTTCAGTTCAGGGAGTATTACGACTACTTCTCAATGAAACAGAGGATGCAGACCCTAGCCGCCTACTATCCAGACTTCCTTCAGTTCCACGAGGGACTCCTCGGTGGAACGAATGCCAGGGGAGAAATGACCACTTCAAATGATTACGAGGGTTGGTACTACAATCATCCCAGCCCATGGATGAAGATTACGGCCGATGTCCGTGGTGGAGAGTACAATGATTTCAATGGGGATGATGGCAACTATGCGGACCGTCCAGACGTTATGCTGGTCGGCAACCATCACGCCAGGGAGTGGATGTCAGTGCAGGTTCCGATGTTTTTCCTAGAGACCTTGGCATTCTACTATGGTAAGGCAGGCGTAGACAACGACGGCGACGGGCTGATCGACGAAGATGGATGGGATGGAATCGACAACGACGGAGATTGCTTGAGGCTTAACTCATCATTCCAAGACAGTAATGGAGATGGAAACCCCTGTGGACCAGGGGACTTGGGTGTAGACGAGGACTTCAGTGAGCAGTTCATCACTGACATGGTCAACACCCGCGAGATATACCTCATCCCAATGCTAAACGTAGACGGGCATAGATACGACAGGGAGGAATTCTGTGGAGAGACTGCTTGGGAGAATTGCTACCGAAGCGGCTGGAGGAAGAACCTACGTGACAATACGCACACCGGTGTGACGCCGATTCCTGATGTAGACGAAGCAGTGGACCCAGGATGCGACGGTGTCGACCTAAACAGGAACTACCAGTTCGAATGGGGGGCACCACTTGGTGCAACGGGACCCCTCTTCCCAGGATTCTGCTATGCCGACGGGCCAAACAACGACGTGTATAACGGCCCACCGAACACCGATGACAACGACGGTGACGGACAGATTAACGAGGACCACGTGGATGGAAAGGATGACGACGCTGACGGGCAGATCGACGAGGACTGGTGGGGGGGGAACACAGAGCCCGAAACCAAGTTTATTCAGGACATGACAGAAATGAACGACGATGACTCGGACCACGCTTCAGACTTCAAGTCAACACTGACATGGCACTCTTACTCAGAACTGGTACTATGGCCATGGGGACACTGTACGGACTGCTACACTCCAGACGACGAGTACCTAGTTTACCACGGTCAGGCGATGGCGCAGATGACTGATTACGCCCCTATGCAGTCTTCAGACCTGTACCCAACCACGGGTGATTTCTGCGACTGGCACTATGGCGTCCACAACTCGTATTGCTATACGATGGAGATAGGAAACGCTTTCCACGAGTTTCCCGAAGACATCGCTCACATTTCGGTAAGGAACCTAGGAGTTCCATTCTACATGGTAGAGATGGCAGACGACCCACAGTACAGGGCTATTGTAGGAATCCAGAACACCACTGCCACCCAGCATCTTCAGGAACCCACCGAAGTTGAAGTCCCCTCGAGTGGTGACATCCCCATAGGACTGTGCCTGGACCCGATGTTCCCATTCAACCCGGACGTAAACAGGTCCCACCTAATGTGGCGTTTTGTCGAGCCGACTAGGCAACAGAACGACTTCGGGCCAACCGACTGGGTAGAAGTTCCTTGGGAGATGTCAGGATTCATCGAGACCATGGAGCAGTGTGACCTTCTTGATGGTTCCAACGGGACCAGGCTAGTCGGCCTCATCCCTCTGCCTGACACCTCAGTTGGCAAGATACAGTACAAGGCGATGCTCGGTACCACCAATGGCGCCTTCCCGTTCACTTACCCAACCGTCGATGATGGTGGGAACTACTACGAGTTGTCCATTCCGTACAGGGCTGGCTTCGGGGACGCCATACTCAGCATCCTGATGTTCCTCGTTATCGCGACCTTCGTCTGGGGGGGGCTCGGATTCACCTTGAGGGAGATGTTCTCCGAGGATGACAGAATCCTTGGAATGCCAATAGAAGAACAGCCCCAATCCGCCACAATAGTACCCCGGAAGGGGAAGTGAGGGTTTCTCATGGACTCTGGTACTGAGAAGTCAAGCGACCAGTTCAGTGGAAGACTTGGGCTAATTTTTGCCACGATCGGAGCTGCAATCGGAACAGGGAACATTTGGCGGTTCCCTAGGATGGTGGGTGCGAATGGAGGGGGGTCCTTCCTCATTCCCTGGCTGATCTTCCTTTTCTTGTGGTCCGTACCACTAATTATCGCGGAATTCGCCTTAGGGAAGAGAAGCAGAGTAGGGACCGTTGGCACTTTCAGAATCTTCGCGGGCCGGCGGTTCGCATGGATGGGCCTTTGGACAGCGTGGATCAATGTCGCGATAGGCTTCTACTACGCCGTGGTTACGGGTTGGTGCCTGAATTACTTCCAGATAGCAATCAGAGGGGGCCTTTCGCAGGGAGTGGACACAATTGAGGTCTGGAACACTTTCCTCGAGAACCCAATGCAGGTAATTTTCTTCCAGTGGATCACCGTGCTGATTACCTTGGCAGCCATTTGGGGAGGGGCGAAGGCCATCGAGAAGGCAAACGTTACACTGATGACCTCGCTCTTCGTTCTACTGTTCACAGCTCTGTTCCTTTCCTTCGTGATGGACGTCAAGGATGGATCTCTAGACGGCTTCATCTACATGTTTAGCATACAACCAGAGTACCTGGTCCAGCCCGAGACATGGATCAACGGACTTTCCCAATCCGCATGGTCATGTTCGGCCGGTATGGGAATGGCAATCACCTATTCCGTATACATGAGGAAGGACGAGGACACCACACTCAATGCTGCAACTATGTGTCTAGCAAACAACAGCATCAGCATCATCGCAGGACTGACGGTGATGATGGCTGTTTTCTCGGTCTCAGCAGATCCACTCGGATCCGTTAGCGGAGGTAGCTCCGCCATCACCTTCCTAGTACTCCCCGAGGTCTTCGCACAGGCACCAGGAGGACCGGTCGTTCAACTAATCATGGTCGCCGTATTCTTCCTAGCCCTCTCCTTCGCCGCTCTGACCTCTATGATATCAACAGTGGAACTATGCGTGAGGAACTTCGTTGACCACGGATTCGAGAGGTCCAGGTCAGTAGCACTGACCGGCCTGGCCATTTTCCTATTCGGCCTTCCCAGCGCCGTGCTTTGGATCAAGATGGATCCTTCCACGGGAGTCCGCTTCCCACAGTTCCTGGAGGTGCAGGACCACATCTGGGGGTATGGGCTAATGTTCAGCGGTTTGTTCATGGCATACACAATCTGGAACTACGGATGGTCCAGATACAAGGCATGGCAGGCAGACAACGGAGTGGAAGGATTCTCCTTCGGGGACTACCTGGATCACGGGGTCTCGGCTTTCCGTGATGACTTCATCAACACAGGGGACAACGACTGGTGGATAGGCAGGTGGTGGGACATAGTGATGTACCTAGGATTCCCAATAATGTTCACCGTTCTGATGCTGTCATACTTCGTCGACCTCCTGGCAAACGTAGATGATCCGTGGAACCCCTCCAACCCCCACGGAATTTCCATAATACTCCTATTCTGGGGAGTTACCGCTTCGCTGTTCATCGCTTTCAACAGGATACTCGTCTCTCGCCCGGTATTCAGGAACGTGCCCGAGGGGGCCGATGTACCAATCGACATGCTGCCAGGAGGGGAAGACCCGTTCGTCCTGATAGTTGGCGAAGAGCCACCGGAAGGATGGTGGGACGGAGACTACGAATCGGGTAGCAATAGCACCCGTAACAAGCCAATAGATGCTGATATATCCTAGGTGCGTCGGTATTCATGGCAGCGCGATCTCGCTGGGTGATGCACTGGGACGAGGTAGCGGTTTTCGACAAGAACGCGAGCAGCATGGGGATAGGCGAACTCGAACTGATGAGGGCCGCTGGGAAGAGGCTCGCAGAAGAGGCTTCTTCCATGTGCAGTAGCGGCAGAGTCCTGTTTCTCTGTGGTCCGGGGAACAACGGAGGCGATGGTTTCGTAGCTTCTTGTTCTGGGAATATGCCCGGAAGGTCCTCAGTTGTGGCAAGTCACCCCTCATCCAAGACACAATCATCATCCACTTCTAGGAGAATCGCGGAAGAGTCAGTAGGAGTTCACGTCTGGCCATCTAAGCCAGAGGGAGAATGGGACCTTGTCGTTGACTGCCTCCTCGGGGCCGGGGGCGAGGGACCAGGATCTCATCTCAGGACTCCCATCTCGGACATAGCAGATTGGGCTAGATCGCTGGAAGTCCCTGTGCTGGCTTGTGACATTCCCTCAGGGCTCGGGGGTCCAGACTGCCTCCCAGCCAATAGGACCCTGACCTTCCACTCCACAAAGTCTGGAATGGACTCACACGATTGCGGTGAAATCAAGGTCTCGGACCTACCTTGGCCTATCGAGGTCCAGGATTGCGGCCTTGGTGACTGTGAGAGGTTCCCGCCATTGAAGCACGGAGCAATCAAGGGAGACAGGGGGAGACTCCTGATAATTGGTGGAGGCCCCTACCACGGTGCCCCGATGCTCTCAGGGATAGCAGCGGCTAGGAGCGGCTGCGACCTTGTGCACGTCGCCATGCCTGCTCTAGCCGCTGATAGGTCTGAATGGCCAGCCAGCATAATTCCGGAGATACTTCCTGAAGATGACCACCTGACTATGGCATCGATGGAGGCAATAGACAGAATAATCGGGTCTGGTAGGTGTCCTGACTCAATAGTGATAGGACCCGGGCTAGGAAGAGAAAAAGGAACCATTGAAGCTGTAGGGGCCATCATAGGTATAGCATCAGATAAGGGGATACCTACGGTGGTCGACGCCGATGCTATAGCCGCACTCCCAGAAGGAACTTGGCCCAGTGGAATGATCGGGGTCGCGACTCCGCATCAGGGGGAGGCGACCAGGTGGCTGGGAGGTGCTCATCCATCCGAAGCACTGTCCGACTGTCTGGAGGAGGAATCGACAATCGTGATCACTGGTCCGGAGGACCAACTTACCGGGCCAGGTGGAAGGAACGCTTTCGCGAGAGGCGGTCACCCGAGAATGGCCGTAGGAGGGACAGGAGACCTTCTAGCCGGAACCATAGGGGGGCTGATGGCACAGGGAATGTCTCCGTGGTCAGCTGCCAGGCTAGGCTGCTCACTCTTGAGGGAGGCAGGCGCAAGGTCGGCAGAGCAGAAGGGTCCAGGACTCCTCGCTGAGGACGTGCCTGTTCATATCGCTCACACCCTCTCCGACTGGACGGGGTCTGCGTAATGATGTTCAGCGAGGACTATCCATGGACGAAGATGATCAGGGAGTACGCGATGTACTGCACGGTAGGGTGCTTCAACGTCGCAGTGTTCGCAGCGCTCTACCTCTTCTTCTACAACTACAATGAATGGACTCCATACGTCGAGACTGTAGCTTGGGCTACCTCGTTCCTGATAAGCTCCGTACAGGCCTATGCCCTGCACAGGTGGATTACGTTCGAGTCGGACTCGGCGATTAGGTCTAGCTTCACCAAGCTGATGACGGTTTACGGAGCACTGTGGGCGGTTTCAACCGTGACCTTCCACCTCATGTTCGAGATAATCGGGATGAGCCAGTTGGTTTCCTGGGTCGTCAATACTTCGGCATTCGGCTTCCTGACCTTCCTCGCTCTGAGGTACTACGCATTCCCGCTCGCGGATGGGAGGATTACCCGCAAAGAAAGGCTCGATGCATTCAGAGAACGACGTAGGGCTTGAAGTGGTCTCGTTCTTGGCGGGGCCGTGACACAGGGCGTTCGAGGCACTCGCGACTTCTATCCAGAGGACATGAGGGTTAGAAATTGGCTTTTCGAGAGGTTCCACAGAGCTGCACTCTCCCACGGATTCGAGGAGTATGATGCCCCGGTCCTCGAGACAGAGGAACTCTACACCAGGAAGTCTGGAGAGGAGATAACTCAGCAGTTGTACAACTTCGAGGACAAGGGAGGCAGGAAGGTAGCCCTCAGGCCTGAGATGACCCCGAGCCTAGCAAGGATGGTGATGGCCCGCTCAGGAGCACTCGCCCTGCCGATCAAGTGGTACTCAATCCCACAATGCTGGCGTTACGAGAGGACTCAGAGGGGCCGTGGTCGCGAGCACTACCAGTGGAACGTGGATATCTGGGGCGCTGAGGGGGTAGAGGCGGATGTCGAGATTATCTCCGTCCTCGTCCATTTCTTCCGTAGCGTAGGGCTATCATCCGACGACGTGGTCATCAGAGTCAGCAGCAGGAAGGTGCTCGAGGAGGTCCTCGGCTCGTTGGGCGTAAAAGGGGAAGCCTTCTCCAAGACCTGCATCGTCATTGACAAGATGGACAAGCTACCAGCCGAAGTCATCGAGGCCCAATTGGCCGACCTGAGCCTCGATGCGAAGGCAATATCCACCATTCAGTCGGTACTCGGGATAACAGAACTGGAAGATTTGGTGGGTGCCCTAGGCGAGTCTAGCGAAGCAGTATCAGAGTTGAGCGAGATTTTCTCCCTATTCGAGTCCTATGGAATCAGAGAGTGGATGGATCTGGATGCTTCGATAGTAAGAGGCCTCGCTTACTACACCGGACCAGTCTTCGAGGCACACGACAGGAAAGGAGAATTGAGAGCTGTTTGTGGTGGTGGCAGGTATGACAGACTAATCGGGACTCTAGGCGGCAAGGACCTCCCAGCAACAGGATTTGGATTTGGGGATATGGTGATAATGGAGCTACTAGAGGAAAGGGGACTAGCCCCAGAAATCACCCAGAGCGTCCAGGACATCGTCTTCGGGATGGGTTCGGAACTGAGGGCGGCTGCAATGAGCGTAGCCTCTGCTATCAGATCGAGTGGCCGCAGCGTCGATCTCGTCTTGGAGGACAAGAGAATGAAGTGGGTCTTCAAGCACGCAGAGAGGATAGGAGCTGAGAGGCTGGTCATGGTTATGCCAGATGAATGGGCGAACCGAAGGGTCAAGGTCAAGACTCTGGGCTCCGGTGAGGAGAACGAGGTTCCCTTCGAGGAGCTATGACTGCAATGGCAATCGACGATAATCCAGCTATTACGGAGAACCCAGGTACATTGTCACTCTCCCCGTCCTCCTCCATCACTATCTCTGGGGCCTCCCCAATAGGGAACTCTATCTGTGACCTCAAACCCTCCTGGTTGTTGGAGTAGTACAGCCTGAAGAAGCCCCCGCACTTGAGCATCTGCAGCGGTCCGCTGCATGGCGTCCCCGAGGCATCCCAACCCATCTTGGAAATCTCGAACCTCACACTAGGCTCCCCATCGCTGGAATTCCACCAGGTTGTGTTCTCGGAGACGTCCAACTCCCATCTCAGTTGAATGTCCTGGTTTGTTGCAATGTCTGGGAAGGACCTGCTGTCCACGATGGTCTCCCCCTTCATCAGGGTGATAGTTAGATCCTCGTCCTCATCAGACTCTGCGTCTGCGTGATCGATTCTAAGACCGAACTCCAATGCGATCTTCTTTCCGGCCTTAAGGAAAACATTCTCATCAAAGTCGTACTTCATTCGGCACGAAATGTCGACCTCCAGCCTCTCAGCATCGCCACCATCGACTTCCTCCCCGTAGCCCTGATCGGCAGATCCACTAGACCCATCAGAATCGAAACTCTCCCAGCAGTCTGAAAGCTCCTCGTTTCCCCAGAAGTGGAGGAAGTTGTTGATGGGGGAAGGTTGCTCCGAATCCAATGCCTGGGCCGAAGCCAATGGTGTCATGCAAGAAGAACATAGGATGGTCAGGACGAATAAAGCCGACATGCCCTCCTTCATCGTATTACGAGGGAAATCGCCAAGTTTGAGGTTATCCCAACAATAGGACGTTTTTCGCTATTCCCGATCTCTAATGGAGTTAGCAGCCACAGCTGCAATGGCCAGTGATCCCAGACCCGATACTAGGCCGAACCCAGGAAGACCCCCTGGTAGGCTACCCCCTCCTTCTTCTCCATCGCCCTCTCCATCTGGATCCACTGCCTGTGTCATGTTGATTATTGGCCAGTTAACCTCTGCATCCATCCCATCTTCATTGTTTGAGTAGTAGAACCAGAACTCACCTGTGCAATCGAGGATTATGCACTCAAGGCCACTTACTCCCGGTTTCGAGTATTCCACTTGCAGTGCAGGCTCCTCTTGGCTCTTGTTCCAGACTGTCATGTTTTGGTCCACTGGCAACTCCCATCTTACCTGCTCCTCCTCGTAGTTATTTCCAACGGCTGGGAAAACCTGAGTCGCTACTGCGATGTTCCCTCTGTAAAGAGTAAGCGTCAGATCCTTGCAGTTCGAGTCTTGTTCGGGATCGCAGTCCGCAGAGTAAATCTTCACTCCCACCTCGATTAGAATCGTGCCGTTTGGATTCAGATACATGTTCTCCTTGAAGTTGTCCTGGCTTCTACAGTTGAACGACACGTCAACTTGCTGTCCGGAGTTGAAGGTCCTAGCGCCATATCCGGTTTCTGAGGAGCCAGTAGAGTCGTTGCTGTCGAAGTGCGTCCAGCAAGATGCAAGATCTGAAGTGCCCCAGAAGTGCATGTGGGGATTCTCTACCGAAGGCTGTCTAGGATCATTTGCAGCCTGTGCCGATGCAGGTGCTGCAATGACAGATGAAAGAAGAAAAACTGTCATACAGAGAGCCACTAACCTTCTATTCATCATCCCACTCTCCAGTAACTCATGTTTGAGGCTTCTCCATCCATGTTCACTAGTCAAACCTCTGGAATCCGCTGTCGGTCCTCTCCCGGCTCTTCCTGGCAATGTTGAGAGCCTCTCCTAGCATATCTGCGCTAACCATCTCCCTTCCGAGCCTCTCATGGGCCACTCCTGTGATGATGGACATGACCTTGATGGTGTCACCGAAAGCCGGGTCCTGCCTAGCACCGAAAATAACATTCGCGTTTGGCGAAAGCCGAGCAGTCATCAAATCACAGACCTGGTTCGCCTGTTCAAGAGTCATGTACGGGCCACCTGTTACGTGGATCAACGCCCCAGTTGCCCCATCGATTTCTATGTCGAGCAATGGGTGGTTTAGTGATTCGTGGACGACTTCTTCGGGCCCTTGGTCGCTCTCTCCGTAGAGCATCATTGTCACTCCTCCTCCCTTCATGATGGAACGAACGTCAGCGAAGTCAAGGTTGATCAGGCTTGGCAGGGTGATGGTCTCAACCACTCCCTTCACAATTTCAGCGATCAATTGGTCCATTATGCTGAATGCCTCGTCCAGTGGGAGGTTGGGGACGAAGTGCAAGAGGCGATTGTTATCCAGAACCAGAACCGCATCAGCAGCTTTGCGAACTAAGTCCAGACCCTCTAGGGCCCTTTCCATCCTCTGCCTCCTCTCCACATTGAATGGAGTTGTGACAACTGCTACGACAAGAGCGCCGGACCTCTTCGCCTCCTCTGCGACTATGGGGGCAATCCCCGTCCCAGTCCCCCCGCCCAATCCTGCGGTTACGAACACCAGGTCCGCTCCGTCAACTATCTTGGTGATAACGTCCCTACCGGCCTCAGCACACCTTCTCCCCATCACAGGATCCCCTCCGGCCCCTAGACCCCTTGTGATGTGCCTTCCCACCAGGAGCTTCTGCATAGCCCTAGTGTTGTCCAGGTGTTGTTTGTCCGTGTTAATCGCTACCGTAATGGCCCCTTCCACACCTATGTGCGTGATTCTGTTCATTGTGTTGTTTCCCGACCCACCACACCCGCAAACGAGAATTCGCGGATCCGGCGGACCGAAGTTCTCCAACTCTCGGTCGGTTAGTGCAGTTGGAACCCTAGCAGGAGCATTTGCAGGCCCCTCTGGGGCTACTGAACTACTGGGTACCTCTACCATTAACTCGCCTCGCGCATCCCAGGCATTTCTGCCTATTACGCCCCCTCAGTCTGCTCTTTGCCTTCTTAACCGTTGAGGGGCCAGAACTCCCCTCGGAGGCGATTATCAGACCCACGTGCAATC
>CAZPNT010000006.1:0-16707 GCA_964588055.1 uncultured Candidatus Poseidoniales archaeon
CTTGAGCAGTGTCCTTGCCGTTCTGCATCAACACGAAATATTTCTTGTCTGCCATTTTTGGATTCCTCCAATCACGTGAGGAGCTACATAGATAATAAACTTGAGCCGAAATATCGGCATACTGGGGGAAAGTTGGCTAATTTCTACTTAATGCGGAATTCTATAATTCCGCACAAGCTAAGGTCTTCGTGTTAGTTACTCCCTCTATCGAACGGACGGAGTCAACAACTAGTTTGGCAATCTCCCCCATGCTCTCAGCCTCAATTTTCAGTATCATATCGTGATCGCCAAACAAAACTTGAGCATCAGAAACGAAGGGGAGGGAAGAGGCCTTCTCGAATACTGAGTACTCTGTTCCGGGTTCTACATCGAGAAGCACGTATCCGGTCGACATGCCTCTGGGAGGGGGTTTGTGGCGATTAAAGTTCCCTACTCTTTCGGATTTTTCCTACGATGAATACATATCCGATGGCCTCCCTTCGCACACTTATGGCCGAGGTTGTAATCGTGAGAGAATGTACGCACGGTCAAGTGCGTGTTCTCTATGGCGATATAGTCGGGGTAGAGGGCGATGTAATGGTGATCCCCGCCAATAGTAGGCTAGCTGGAAGAGAGGGTTTGGATGAGAGGATGCAGCAAGCGGCTGGAGAAGGTTTGAGGGAGGCATGTGCCAATATTGCCAAGGAAAGAAGAAAGTCGAATCTACAGCCTTGCGGGGTTGGGGAGGCTGTGACTACTGATGGATTCGACCTCCCTGCATCCAAACTGGTTCACGTTGTCGGTCCAGATTGCAGAAGACCTACACAAGACAACTTCAGGAGAGAGCTACTGAGAAATTCATACGATGCTCTATTTGAGGCGGTTGAGAATCTAAAGGCTAGGAAGACCCTGGTCCTACCTCCTCTGGGAATGGATGTTTTCGCATATCCGCATAGGGAAGGAGCTAGGATGACTATGGAAATTATTCTCCCATGGATGGATGGAGAAGAGGATCCGGGAGTAGATATGGTACTAATTGTTACCAATGAGGACAACTTCCTGAATAATATGAAAACTGTCTATAGGGAAAGTGAGGACCAGTTCCCAGGTGTAGACAGGACCAGAGACTATAGAAAAGGCAAGATTCAGTAATTTAGACCGGTGTCCTCAATAACCCTGAGAATTGGATAGTGCCATGGGGACCAACTACGAACGGGAACTGCGTTCTGTTCTCGCTGGAGAGTTAAAGGGTGTTCGTGCTGTAACCAGATCCTGTACCGAAGTAGAGCGAGCTAGAGCGATGAGAGTTGTTCAGAGGCCTTTCCTGGTAGTTAGGGCTCCAGGAAGCGGATCTGAGGGGACTGGTGACCTGCTTGCTCTAAGAGGGGATATTTGCTTCCCAATAGAGGTAAAGACATCCAAGAGCGATAGAATATACCTCTCAGGTAGAACCATGGATCAGTACATTTCCCTGAAATCTACTGGAGAGAAATGCGGCCTTCTCCCACTTTACGCTTTCAGACTGAAAGGGGTGAGAGGTGATAGTTGGAGAATAATGAAGGTAGAGGTAGAAGGCCTGACTGGGAAGCTTAGACACCTCTCGAGAAGCATTCCACCTCTACCACTAACAAGCAGGGGTACCCCTCATCTTGACTGGAACGCTGGAATGCCTATGCACAGATTCCTATCATTGGTTTGTGGGTCCGATGGAGCTGGAAGGGCTGTTTCGAATACAAGTAAATCTTCTACGAAGGAGTCAGTATTTGGATAGTTTAAGTGCCAGAAAGTCGTTCTTCAATCATATCTAGTGATTTCTTAAGATTCTGAACTTCTTCTCCGATACTATCTAGCTCGGCTTGTGCCAGAATTCTATTGATACTGTCTCTCTCCCTAGTCAAAGAGTCAATTCGGCGATTTGTACTCTTCGAGTTACCCCCGAATACCTTGGACATGCGTGTCCGAACCAGTCGACTGTATTCTCACTTTTGATTTAGAGCAGGTTGAAGAGAGGAGGATAGGTGTGCACGACATGGCCGAAGATGGGGAGAATAGGAGCATTCTAATCCCTCTGCTGCTCCTATTCCTAGTCTACAATCTAGGTGCGCCGGCTTGGTTGGTCCTTCTGCTCGCACTATGGTATTCTGGATTGTTGTATGCTGAATCCACGGGTCTTCTAGACAGGATGGATGCTACAAGGGCTCTTGGCATTATTCTGATGATTAGGACCAGGAGGGGAATGCGATTGCTGGAGTCGGTGTCCAGACCTAGAAGATTCTGGAGAGCATTCGGGGAGGTCTCAATCTGGCTGTGTTTCTTCGTGATGTTCATGGTGGTACTGCTTCTTATTCTTAGTGCAATTTCGGCAGCAATGAGCCCTCCCACCGATCCATTGCCTGCAAGTGACCTACTACTAATTCCAGGCGTCACCAGCTTCGTCCCATTCTGGTGGCCGGCCTTGGCACTCATAGTTGCGATAGTGATTCATGAATACAGCCATGGAATTCAAGCAAGAGCTCATGGGATGAGGCTGAGGAGTTTTGGATTACTTCAACTGGGGCCTTTGCCTATCGGAGCCTTCGCCGAGCCGGAAGAGAAGGAGATGGACAGAGCACCTAGGAGAGACAGGCTGAGGCTTTTCGCGGCTGGGCCTTCGATCAACATTTTCGTCACTTACGTGGTTTTGGCCCTCCTTTGTTCTGTTGCCAGTGGAATGGCTGCAGAAAACAGTGGGGTTCATGCAAGAGGGATTGTAGTTGGGGAAGGAGCAGAAGAAGCTGGTCTCCTGCCGTTCGAGACGATAACCCACATAGATGGCAATGAGATTTCGGATTATTCCGATTTCTCGGATGAAATGGACGTCCTTTCTGCTGGAGATGTGGCGCAGCTAACTGTTCTATCCAGAGCCGATTCAGAAGATTCGTGGTCAGAGAGGAACATCACGGTTACCATGGGCGATAGTTACCAGTACTACATCGACGACTGCACGAACGATATCAACTGCAACATTGATGATAGGGAAAAGCTGCTAGAAGTTCTGGAAATTGAGCCTGGAGACGCATTCCTAGGTGTTTCTAACCTTGTTTCATCCACCGCAGGAGTGGATGATTACGCGAATATAGTCGGTGGTGAATACTCGACTACAGGTACTGCCATTCTGACCGTTATTCGTCCTCTACTGATGCTTAACGTTCCAATTGCAAATGAAGGGCAGACTATGATACTACAGGAGAGGGAGATGCTTGTTGCAGGAAGTGGCTCTATTGCAACCATTCTGGGAACCGACGGGATGCTGATGCTGTTTGACTTCCTCTTCTGGCTAGTCTGGATTAACTTCCTTCTGGGTTTCGCCAATCTGATTCCTATGGTCCCCTTCGATGGTGGACATCTTGTTAGGGATGGAATCCACTCCATCCTTAGGAAGATTAGCAGAGGGTCTCATCCGATTCGAATTGAGTCTTTATCCAATAGAATCAGTAGCCTCAGTAGCATCTTCATCCTTCTAGTTCTACTACTCCCGGTCGTTATTCCGTGGATCCTCTAGTCACTCTTCTTCATCGATCCTTCTGGGCTCGTGGACCTCGCGGAAGATTACCTTGGCAACTCCTACATTCTCCCTTAGAGTGGTAACCAGTGAGAACTTCGTGAAAGCCCAGTTCTGATCATATGCCATCTCCTCGGGGAGAGTGATTGTTAGGTCGTCTCCATCGAATTCTATTTCGAAGTCGTCCCTTCCGGTGTTCATCTTCATCAGAGTCTGAACCTTCTCATCCTTGTCCTCTACTACCTTCACTATCTGGTAATTGTACCTTAGCGTGACACCTGCCAATGGATGGTTGTAGTCTATCCTAGCCCTTCCAGCACTCATGAACTGAAGGATGCCTTGTCTCCCACTAATCTCAACGGGAGCACCTATTGCTAGTGTGTTTGGGTCTCTTACACTCCTGAGGAGGACATTCTGCGAGATCGTCTCAATCTTGTTCTGGTCCCTGTCCCCATATGCCTCGACTGGTTCGATATCAAACTCGTAATCAGTACCTGACTCAGCTTCGGCTAGGTGTGCTTCAAATCCTGGAATCAGCCTTCCATCGCCGACTGTAGTGATCATGGGAGAATACTCTCTGTTCTCATCATGAATTTCATGCTCCTTCGCTACGTCCTCTCTGGTGGTCTCGATTAGTTTGTCATTGCTCGCGTTGTACAAATCATAGTCTACGTGGACAATAGAGCCTGTTTCCATCCGAACACCTCAGGAGCCTCGCGACCGGCTTCCCCTTTTTCATTCAAACGGTGGACCGAGGAGTAACAATCACTCATCCTCGGAACCGGGGCTTTGACTTCTAGTAATGGATGCTAGAGATGACCCTAGCAAAATTAGTACCCAACCAAGCCATACAAGATTACTCCCTGGGAGATGGTGGACGGTCACCCTAACCTGCTCAACATTCTCTGTCTGACCGAGAATCATTGAGGATAGGAGTTCATTCGACTGTAACAGGTCAAGAATCACAACAGTGTCACCAGTAAGAGACGAAATCCTATCGATCTCGGATCTGGCTGACACCGCTCCCGAGGGAGAGTCGAAGCGGAGCATTCCAGGACTAACTCTTCCAACTACTGAGTCTCCTTCTCTGACTTCTATTATGACCCCGACATATCCGTCCCCGATGCTGTAGTCATATTCCTTATCGTCAGCCGAAATCATCTCTACCCCGGTGAAAACTAGTTCCATTCCATGGGATTGAGTGGGGGTGTCCTTCTCCAGGGTGATGAAGTGAGATGGATCCGTACGATCAATGAGGGTAGTTGTAAACGCATGGCCGATAAGAAGGATGAGGATCCCAGTATGAGAAATATGTGATCCCAGTGTCCTTGCTCGGTTGATGTTCGAAGAAATCCCATTTCTCATTATCAATGGGATGGTCCTTCTCGAACTATCACTAAGCTTCAGCAGAGTGGGGACGATAGCGAAAAACAGCCATGTAAGAACGAACAGTGAGAGGTTTCCTCGGGAGATATTGTCAGTAATAGGGAGTTCCGGATTTCCATGTAAACCGAATGATTCCGAAAAAATGGCAAAGAGAATTGAGATGCATGCAGTAGAAGTAAGAATAATGACTCCTTTTCTGCCACTTACCCCCTTGCCCCAAGCATACATTGAGAGGCCTATGGCAATCAAAATGATCAGTGGTGCCCCATAGTACTCATGTGCTTCCACATTTGTTCCATCTATCTCAACAGTCAAAAGTATCCAAGTTAGCAGAAGGAAAACTATGGAAACATACCAAGGAAAATTCTTGGAAAGCCTAGTCCTATGAATCGGATCTAGAATGGACCTTCTCAACCACGAGAAGTCATCCTTCTCATCCTCTGGGAGAACCCATACTAGCAGGAAGGGAGCTATTCCGGCCAAAGCCTGATACCACTCTGATACCCAACCCCAACTCGAAAATAGCATCAGCAGAACTCCCAATGATATCAAACTAACAGGAGGGTCGTCCTTGTCTCCGAAAATGAGGAGAGTCAATGTGGAAAGTCCGACGAACATGACAAATGACGAGCCTATCCAATAACCAACTAGTGAGAAATACAAGAGTAGCGAAATAGAAATTTTCCTATTTGACTGGTATAATGTCGTGGAGCCTTTCTCAATCACCAGATTTCTCTGCTCCCTTAGCAAATGAAAAACAGCGAGGCAAAGAAGTCCCACGACGGCCATTAGGTACGACAGGATCTCAAACCCCACGGGAGAGAAGTCAATTATCTCAATCACTCTAACGTACGGATCCTTCGGTAAGGTGTTCTCTCCATCTCCTACGAAAGCGTGTACCGAGGCCCACACTCCATTGGCCCTAGTGACTAAAGTTGCATGCATCACAAGCGCACCGGTAATGAGTGCAAGCGCGGGAGTAGCTGAGAATGTCCTTTCTTTTGGGCTACGAACTCTAGAATGAAGGATTCCCAGTAGAGCCAACCAAGGAAGGAGCGAGCCCGTTTCAACGGGATCCCATGCCCAGTATCCCCCCCAGTCGAGCACAGTGTAGGCCCATAGACCACCAAGACCTATGCCCAATGTACCTGATATGAATGCAAAGCGAGCCCATCTTAGCATTGAGGCATGAGTGTTTTCAGAAGAGTTAGGTCTGATTATCGAAGAAGCAGCAATACTAGCAGTGGCCAGGCACAGCGAGTAATAGACAAAAACAACTGGAGGGTGTATTACCATCAGATCTGTTTGGAGAAGGGGGCTGATTTCTCCCGAAGAACCGGATTCAGAACCAGAGAATGGTTGGAGGAAAATCGAAACCAAGAGGATCAGGGATATCCATGAGTGCATCACCTTGATCGTTGTTCTATCGATTTTTTCATCTCTGGACATCAGCCATGTTATTCCTCCCATTATCGAGGCCCACATGAGTAGCGGGCCTGATCTGCTACCCCAAACTGCAGAAATCCTGTAGAATATAGGCAAGCCTTCTCCGACATACTGAGCAACGAGTTCGAGCGACCTTGCTTCTACTAGGAACGCTGATGCGAGAATTACGAAAGGTGCGAATTGGGCGACCATTGTTGTGGTTCTTACACTTGGGTCCGAACTAGCATCTGGACGAAGAGCTAGGTATGCGCTTACAACTAGGGCTAGCAATAGGGCAGCATTTCCAAGAAAGGTGAGCATTGTTCACCATCCGTAATACTTTGCCCTACTGTATCCAAATGCCAGCATGGCAGGTACAATTCTCTTGAAGTATAGTCCCGGCCTTCTCAGAAGGAGTCGGATTCCGACCATGGCCTTCCCGGATGCTCCCATATCTGACATCTCATCTGGGAAGCAGGTAGCCATAACAGACATCTCATCATCAGACAGGTCG
Source organism: uncultured Candidatus Poseidoniales archaeon (assembly GCA_964588055.1). Classification (GTDB taxonomy): domain Archaea; phylum Thermoplasmatota; class Poseidoniia; order Poseidoniales; family Thalassarchaeaceae; genus UBA36. The sequence continues at coordinate 6,846 of CAZPNT010000006.1, forward strand.
AAGAGCGCGGTCTTCCCTCTGAGGATTTTGTCATAAGGAGGGAATTCAGCCTTCCACAGCCTGGTGTACTCTGAGAGCATCTCTGAGCTTAAGTCCCCCTCCGAAATCGCCTTTGCAGCGGTCTGTGCTGCGAAGACTGCCGATTTCAAAGCCAAGTGTGATCCTCCCTCGAAAAGTGGTGAGGTGAACCCAGCAGCGTCTCCTACCAGCATTAGCCCGTCGTGATGGGTCGTTTCGAATGGACCAGAAATGGGAATAGTGCCACCGAAAGCCTGGCTTCCCTTCTCCTTCCACGCAGGTAGTGTCTGCTCTAAATCTGAGAAATGAGTGTTGGCGATGAACTCGTCCAAGGCCTTCTTTGTCCTAGGCTTGTCCTCGGTAACAAGGCCAACGTTGGCCCTTCCGTCACACTTTGGAATCATCCACAGGTAACCCTTCTCCGCATATCTTGGCCAGATATAGAAGTCCAAGTACCCATCAGTGGGAACGTCAAGGAGTTCGTACTGCATCCCCGCTACTACCTTCCCCTTTTCGTTCAATGGGGATTCTCCATCGGGCTTTACCAATCGAGAGCATACAGCAGCAACGCCAGAGGCATCAATCACGATTTTCGCCTTGATTGGAAATTGGTCACCCTTGCCCTCACAAATCCACCCTCCAAAAGACCCTTCTTCGACTCTCTCCATGGACAGTAGTTTGTGACCAAGGTGGAGTTGTGCTCCGGCAGAAACCGCCTCATCCGCAATCCACCTCTCAAAGAGATGCTTCTCCAAAACATAGCCCTCTTCAGTTAGACACTTCTCAGTTCCATCGGGAAATATTACTCTGATGCCATGGACTCTCTTGCTAATCACTTCCTCTGGCAGTGTCAGGTCGAGGTTCTGACAAGCAATTTCTGAGATGCACTCGCCACAATGGACAGGAGTTCCAATCTCAGGATGGTCTTCAATCAAGATTGTAGAAAGCCCCTCTCTGGAGCATTGTAGAGCAGCGTTACCGCCGCCGGGACCAGCCCCCACCACGAGAACATCGCAGACAGTCACTCCGTCGTCCACGGATTATCCGTAGAGCACCCATCAAAGAAACCCTCGGTTTGTGGAGCCCCGATAGAGGCGAACCTTCTCATGCCAAGAGCATCACGAATATACATGGGATGGAGGAGTCTGGAGGAGTTCATCAGGGCTCTAGAAGAAAGAGGGGAGCTTCTCAGGGTTAGTCATCCCGTTGATGTGAGGTTCGAGGCAGGATGCATCGCAGACCGTATAGTCAAGCAAGGGGGGCCTGCGGTCGTCTTCGATCAACCAAGATTGGAAGATGGGAGCATTAGCAAGTTTCCCCTAGCAATGAACCTGTTTGGAACCCGAGAGAGGACAAATCTTGCATTGGGGGTCGAAGAGCCAAAGGAGATTGGGGAGATGATGGTTGGGCTAATGAAGCCCGACATAGGAGGGATTCTGAAGAGGCCATGGACTGGACTTAGGCTACTGAAACAAGGAGTTTCAATGGCTCCGAAGAAGGTCTCCAAGGGGAGGTGTCAACAAGTAATGATTGACGAACCTGATGTGACCAAACTGCCTATCCCAACAAGCTGGCCAAATGATGGAGGTCCCTTCATGACCCTCCCCCTAGTTGTAACAGCTGATCCCGAGACTGGAGAGCACAATTTGGGGATGTACAGGAGTCAGGTTTTCGGCCCTCGTGAAGTTGGTCTTCACTGGCAGAAGCACAAACACGGAGCTGATCATGCTGACTCATCCGATGGTAGGATGCCAGTTGCGATTTGTCTTGGGGGACCCCCCCAAGTAATCTTCAGCGCAATCTCCCCACTTCCTGATAATCTCTCAGAGTACGAGTTTGCGGGCCTTCTGAGTGGGAATAGACTGAAGATTACAAAATGTCAGACTAATGATTTGTGGGTCCCTGCAGACTGCGATTTCGTAATCGAGGGGTATACTTTGCCGTCTGAGAAAAGGATTGAGGGTCCATTCGGGGATCACTTCGGACACTACTCCCTAGAAGATGAGTATCCAGTAATGCACGTAACAGCAATCACCCACAAGAAGGATCCAACAGTTCCCATGACTATAGTGGGAATCCCCCCAATGGAGGATGGTTATCTTGGTGAGGCGATTGGAGACGCCCTTCTACCAGTTCTGAAGTTCCAACATCGGGATGTTGTAGACACTTTTCTACCACTTGAGACAGGTTTCCACAACCTTGCAATAATCTCCTCGAAACAGAGATTTCCTCGACAGGCTAGGAAGACCGCACTAGGTCTTCTTGGTGCTGGCCAGATGATGTTCCTGAAAGTGATCGTAGTTGTTGACGAGAGTCATGATGTGAAAGACCTAGAGTCACTTCTAGACGCACTGGATAACAAAGTAAACATCCCTGAAGATCTTGTGATATTGAGAGGAATGGTGGCTGACTCATTGGCTCACACATCTCCATGGGAGAACATCCATGACAAGTTGATTATAGACGCTACAACATCGGCAGAAGGAGACCCAATTGGCCATCCTGAAGAGGTTAGAGCTAGTGATTCCCTTGCCATCTCGTCCTCAGCGATTGAGGGTGTTGTGCAAGCTAGGATGATGCGCCCCTCGATGATGGTAATAACTACCGACGTCGAAGGAAGCCCGAGCCCAGAAGATAGCATGGAAGAGGCAAATGACCACTTGGCTCTACTTCAGAGAGAGAAGATTTCTGCAATCAGAGATTCTATCTGGAGACTAGGTGCTTCGAAGGGGCTGAAGTGGTTATTCATCACAGACTCAGATGCGAACCTAGAAATCGATGGTTGGAAGAGGAGGCTCCTATGGCAGCTTTTCTGCAGATTCGATGTTGGTAGGGACCTTCACTTCGACGAGTCTGGAACTAGGGTGGCTTGGGATGCAACAGTCCCGATACCTTCCACAGAAGGACCTCTGCCTGTTAGAAGGTGGCCAGCTGTGACACTACACGATCCGGAGATGGTTCAGCGTATCGATGCATGGCTTTCTCAGAGGATTTGATATGGGTGTAAAGGAGATATTGGAGTTCGTAAAGATCGAGCACACTCTATTCTCACTACCATTCGTTCTGATTGGGTTTGTACTTGCAGACAACGAGTTTGGAAGTCATACATCAGATATCTTTTGGATTATTGTTGCAGCAATAGGGGCAAGAGGACTCGCAATGGCTCTAAATCGAATTATCGATAGGGAAATAGATGCCAAAAACCCGAGGACTTCGTCTAGGCATCTGCCCTCAGGAACAATGTCGATTCTAACAGCTTGGATACTCTCAGGAGTATTCCTCGGGATGCTATTGTTTTCTGCATGGATGTTGAATGAAGTAGCACTGAAGATGTCTTGGCTGCCAGTGATAGCGTTCGTAATTTACCCTTACACGAAGAGGGTCTCTTGGGTGTGTCACTTTTGGATCGGTTTCTGCCTTGCACTTGCTCCTGCGGGTGCCTGGGTTGCTATCGCTGCCGATCACCATGGCTGGGAGGCCATTACAGGGATAGGAGAAGGACAACTGGAGCTTCTTTGGTTCCCTGAAGTATTCTTCATTTCACTGGGTGTTGCACTTTGGATTTCTGCATTCGATGTCAATTACGCTCTAATGGACAAGGAAGTGGACAGGCAACAAGGAGTCAGATCTTTCCCGGCAAGTTACGGGCGGAACGCTACTAGGAATCTTAGCGTAATTCTGACCATTGGGTGGGCGATATGCTTCCTACTAACTGGAATGCACGAATTCTCTGAATCAAGGAGGTTTAGTTCTTCGGTTTGGATTCAATCTGTAATTATTATGGCGTTAGTCAACCTATATGTGATGGCTAAAGTTGCCGATTCATCTTCAGATTCTGTTGAAGAAATGGATAGGTTCCAGAAGATTCTATTCCTTTCTTCGATGCTAACTGGATGGGTTCTTCTTGGGAGTATGATTTACGTAGGTTAATCCGTTAGATTGCCAATATTGAGGTCTAATGATGTTCGTTCTTGAGTCGGATTATGGAACAGCCGGTGATCAACAGCAGGCGATTGACAAATTGGCAAATCAGATTGAGGAGGGACAGGAAAGATGTGTTCTTCTTGGCGTCACGGGATCGGGGAAGACTTTCGCGATGGCCAAGGTAATTGAGAGATTACAGCTTCCAACACTAATTCTATCACACAACAAAACACTAGCTCGTCAAATCTGGCAGGAAATGTCTGGATTATTCCCAGAAAACTCAGTTGAGTACTTTGTAAGCTATTATGACTACTATCAACCGGAGGCATACATTCCTGGACGTGACTTGTACATCGACAAGGAGCTTCAGATGAATGAGCGAATCGAGCAAGAGCGTTTCTCAACAGTGGCTTCTCTTGTTTCACGACCGGATGTAATTGCGATAGGAACCGTTTCCACAATCTACGGCCTGAACCCACCAGATGTTTTCCAAAAGAGTCACCTTAGACTACACGTTGGACAGAATGCTGATCCTCAAGAGGTGGTCAGAGACCTTGTGGATCTTCAGTATCGAAGGACTTCTGGCGAGATTACCAGAGGGGACGTCCGCCTCAGGGGGGAGGTCCTTGACGTGTGGATGCCAAGCAGGGATGATCCAATCAGAGTCAGATTCGGATGGGAGGGAATAGAGAGAATCCAAGTGTGCGAAGCAGTCTCTTGGGAACCGCTGGACGAATTTGAGGAGGCTTGGATTCATCCAAGAGAGTTCTATATGACAAGCGAGGAGAGGTTCAACCAAGCGCTGGAAGATATCGAGAAAGAGTTGGGGGATAGATTGGACTGGTTTGAGTCAAAAGACGGAGATCTTGAGGCACATAGACTTGAGCAGAGAACGAGATTCGATCTTGAGATGCTGGATGAGGTTGGCTCTTGCAAGGGGGTTGAGAACTATTCAATGCACTTCGATGGCCGTAGCAGAGGGGAGAGATCTTACTGTCTTCTAGACTTCTTTGCCAGCAATGCAGAACAATTCCACGGTGGATCCGATCGCTATCTTGTGATAATGGATGAATCTCACGTAACTCTTCCTCAAGTTGGGGGGATGTATGGGGGTGATTACTCAAGGAAGAAAAACCTGGTTGACCATGGCTTCAGACTTCCATCTGCGTATGACAACCGTCCACTGAGAATAGATGAGTTCCAAAATCTAGTTCCTCAGATGGTCTATGTCAGTGCAACACCCGGAGAGAGGGAGTTGAGACATCTAGCAGAGGTGACGGGACAGGATGTTCCTGCGGGACTAATGCATGTGGACGGAGGTGGAGGGGCAAGAAAGTCCGAAGTTAAGGTTTCAGAATCGAAGCATAGTATGGAGGAATTGCTTGAAAACATAGATGGGATAGCGAAGATGGAAATTAGACCTACTGGACTTCTTGACCCGAAAATAGAGGTCAGAAATACAGAGGGACAGGTACAGGACCTGCTTAGTGAGATTGGAAACAGGATTAGGCAAGACGAGAGAGTGCTGGTTACAGTGATGACAATCAAGTTCGCTGAGGAAGTCGCAGAGTATCTAGACGGGATGGGCATCAAGGCACACTACCTGCATAGCGAGATAGACACTTTGGAGAGGACCGAGATAATCAAGGCACTGAGACTGGGTCTAATTGACGTGATTGTGGGGATAAATCTACTCAGAGAAGGACTTGACATTCCCGAGGTGTCCCTGGTAGCAATTTTTGATGCCGACAAACAGGGTTTCCTTCGAAACGAGAGGTCGTTGCTTCAGACTATTGGAAGAGCGTCTAGAAACGTAAACGGTTCTGTAATTCTGTATGCGGATTCAGTCTCACCATCCATGGAAGCGGCAATTAGTCAGACAGTGAGAAGGAGAAGAGTGCAGGGAGAGTATAACCAAAGAAACGGAGTCGTCCCTAAGACTATCGAAAAGGCCTTGCCGGTGATGGGAGCAGAGATTGAGGATCTTGTCTCTGGAGTTGCTGGAAGGGGCAGTAGTGGCGGTCGCAGAATGGTTGCAAAGCCACCAGGGAAGAAGGGGCTTGAAGGGTTGGCTAAGAGATTCGGACTAGGTGCTGGAGTTTGGAATAACTCTGATTCAGTTCTAGAAAACGTAAGTCAGCCAGAGTGGGTTGGTGACTATGAAGAGGGCCCAGAGGACAATGATGAAGTCACAGAGCTTGTTTCCAGACTTGAGATAGAAATGAGGCAGGCTGCGGATAGGCTAGACTTTGAGAGAGCAGCAGAACTCAGAGACAGAATATACAGAATCCGGAATCCAACCAATTGAAGCCAAGGGAGCTGTGCGCATAGCATGGTTGGATACTCGCGTGATGATTTCGACATCCCGGTTGAGGACTATGATTTTTCGAGAGTCTCTGATGTTCGATCTCTAATTGACCAGATGGGCAGAGCTGGTGGTTTCACGGCATCTAAGTTGGCCAGAGCCAGAGATATCCTTAGAGAAGCGATTTCCAGGTCTGATGCAGAAGGGGTCCTCAATTGGCTTTCCTTTCCGGCCTGTCTTTGCGCGACCGGAACTAGGGGTTTCTTCATTGAGGCAATTAAGAGGGATGCATATAACGTAGTCATAACCACATGTGGAACGCTCGATCATGACATAGCTAGGGTGTACAAGGATTACTTCCATGGGGACTTCAGTCTAGATGACGTTGCCTTATCTGAGGAGGGTCTGAACAGACTTGGGAATGTGGTAATTCCCAATGAATGCTACGGTGAGATACTAGAGAGGGTCCTACTACCCTGGCTGGGCGAGATAGAGGAGGAGAGGAAGTCGAGGAACAGTGAAAACCCTTGGAAGGGCTTTGGCTCCGTGGAGCTTTGCTGGGCCATAGGTGACAGGATAGATGACCAGAATTCTCTTCTTCACTGGGTTGCTAAGAATAGAATCCCAATGGTAATCCCGGGGATTACTGATGGCTCAATCGGTTCCCAATTGTTCATGCACAGGCAGAGAAGTCCTGACTTCATGATAGACGTTCTAGCAGACGAACAGATACTCTCAGACTTGATTTGGACTGCAAAGGAAAGCCACGGACTTATGGTCGGAGGAGGGATTTCTAAGCATCACGTGATTTGGTGGAACCAGTTCAGACAAGATTCAGGTATGGATTCAGCAGTTTCGATCACCACCGCTCCAGAGTTTGACGGTTCGCTTTCTGGAGCTAGGCTGAAAGAGGCGATTTCATGGGGGAAGATTCGTCCAAATGCGGATCAGATTGTGGTTGAGGGTGAAGCGAGTCTGATTCTACCCCTACTTGGCTCTGACTTATTTGGCAACAATTGAGATGTATGCCGGAGAAACGCCTATTAGCCAACATTTTCCGCTTTGAATTATGTCAGTCAGAGAAATGATTCAGGACATGATAAACGAATTGACGGAAGCTATTGGTGATGCTGAGAAGCACGATTCTGGGAACAATGCTGCAGGTACCAGGGTTCGAAAGGTGATGCAAACTTGCAAAGGCCTTGCTCAGGACGTTAGAGTGAAGGTCCAAGGGGACAAAAATTCTCGCTAGTCAGTGTGAGCAATCATCTCCATCAGAGAGGTTCGCATTGGAACTAGAGGATGCCATCCCTCCCCCCCTATTGCGATGAGGGCTTCGTGAATTCCCCCTAACTCAGGTGTTTCGACTCTTTCCGAATAAATCCCTCTCACTGGACTGGGTACTTCAGACAGGGACTGAATCGTGTGAGAGTGATTGATGGCGTTATTGTAACGCCCCCATAGAATTCTAATCTCGTCGATTACGTCTTCTGAGGACCATGCCCTCCTGCCACACATTCTGAAAGTCCCAGTGAGAGTGGATGTTTGCTGATTCACACATAAGGAGGAAATTGCATCTGTCACATCTCTGACGTTGACCCAGAACCTCTTACCAGATTCTATTGTTGGTTCCTCTCCACTCTTGATCTGTTTGACCCAATCAATCATCGTCCCATTTCCCCAGTTTCTTAGGCCATTCGGAATAATGACGTCGCTTAGCTCGATTACAATTCTTGATTTTGGGGCAGATGAGCCAAAGGGAATTACTGCAATATCGCAATTCTCGTTTTGACTAATTCCAACTTTTATTTCAGAGTCGATTGGGTCTTCCACTAATGATGCCCCAGCTCGTTGTAGCCTTTCCTCGAGTGCTTCTCGCAGACCATCTGATGTTCCCGAAACATGCACGTTTCTGAGCATGATAACGCATCTATTAGTTGGCCTCTATGGACTTAGAAGTGAAGGCAATAAGTGCCTCTCTCAGAATTCCAATTATCATATCTATCTCTTCAGAAGTTATTGCAAAGTGAGGAGTGAAACGCAGAGCATTCTGACCTCCGTGAATTACGCCGAGGCCGTTTTTTCGGCACCATTCCTCTACACAGCCAAAACCTACGACAGGAAGTTTCTCTGGATCCAGCTCAGCACATAACAATAGTCCAGTTCCTTGTACTTCCGTGATTCTACCTGGTAGCTCTTCGGAGAGATTCTTCAATTTCGATACAAATTCTTCCCCTCTGTCCCTTATGTTCTTTCTGAGTTCAGGAGTGACTCTGTCAAGAGTGGAGATGGCAGTTTCAAGGGCTCTTGGATTGGTCGTCATTGTATTCCCATAGATTCCTACCACGTATAGTTCGGCGGCTCTTTCTGACAGGCCTACCACAGATAGTGGATACTGCCCAGCATTTAGAGCCTTAGACCAAGTCTCCATGTCTGGGACCAAGCAATCTTGGAATCCGTCATAGTCAACTATGCTCAAGCATCCTTGGCCCCTCAATCCGGCTTGAATTGAGTCGACGATGAGCATGCTTCCATGTTCTGTGCAGAGAGAACGTGCTAAATCGTAGAACTCTCGAGTTACACAGAGTCCGGGGTTTCCCTCGCCCATTACCGGTTCCATGGCCATTAGCTCGATGAAGAAGCCCTCATTCTCTGCACGCTCGAATGCCTGACTTAGCGATTCAAGATCGTTACTAGGTACGAAAATCACGTTGTCCCTTTCTCGAAATGAGGCCAGGTTCTTCTCGTATTTCTTACTGCAAGAGTCTGAAATCTGAGCCGGTCTGTGAGTTCTGCCGTGGAATGCCTCTACCAGGGCCAGCATCTTGGTTGGCTTACCTTCATGTTTTCCGCCCTCTCCGGTTAGTCTGAGGGTATTTGCGTCGGCTATTCTAATCGAGATAGTGACGGATTCTGAGCCGCTATTGAGGCACACGAATTTAGAGAACGGGCAGTTTCCTCTTGTATGCCCGACTTCAGTTTTGAGCCTATCAGATAGTCTCTTTTGGCTAAATGAGGGAGTCATGACGTTGGCCATGACCCAATTCTGCTGCATTGACTGCATCACGTCGTCCGGACCATGTCCCATACCAAGCATACCATATCCCCCATTGTCATGGATTACTGCTCCATGAGATGTAACAATCCAGGGCCCCCTAGCAGCAATTGCCACATATGGATTGACTGTTGCAGCTGAATAGAAATTGATATAGTCGGCCTGAAGAAGTGAGGTTAAATCACTTTCATTCATTGAAAGTAACTTTTCCCCCATATCGTTTTTTAGACTTTGGAAATTTACTGAAGCCTCCTCTATTGCTCTACTTAGTGAAGGGTCGATCTGAAGAAACTCAGAGATAGTTTGGTCAGTGAGGCCCTTTGTCTCAGCAATTCCTGTAGAAGAGCGAATTTCGGATAGAGTTTGCAGGGTTCCGACCATCAGTTATGGGCACAAGAGAACGCACATCAATCTTCTCCGAAATAGGTCAGGGATGAGCATGAGAAAACACGGAAATGTCTCGAAATGAAAATTCTGATAATCAACCAAAAAATTAAACTAAAATTAATTTTCCAATTGAAATTTTAATAATTAGTAAAAATTTTCAATTGAATTATCAG
>CAZPNT010000007.1:0-15981 GCA_964588055.1 uncultured Candidatus Poseidoniales archaeon
TGTTCAAATATGTGCCATGAGTCATCGGGAGTAGCTCTCAATGAGACTATAGGAATTGGGAAAGGTACGGTTAAGCTGGAAGACTTCGAAAGGGCGGATTTAATAGTTGTAGTGGGGCAAAATCCTGGTACAAACCATCCTAGGATGCTGACTGCACTTAGAGACGCAAAGAGAAATGGCGCTTCTATAGTATCCATCAACCCACTCATTGAGACTGGGATGATAAGATTCAAACATCCACAGAACCCACTGGAAGTTCTAGGATACGGGACTTCAATCTCTGATGAGCACATTAGAGTAAAAGTGAACGGTGACCATGCACTTTTCAGGGGATTGGCGAAGGTAATAATCGAGAATTCATCCGAAGACGTCGATTTCATCAAAAATTTCACTCATGGTTATGACGAGTACAAAGATATAGTCCGGAATACGACTTGGTCTGAAATATCTGATATTTCAGGAATCAGCAGAGACGAAATCGAGAGAATTGGTAACTTAATTGGGAAATCTACTGCCACAATCTGTTGTTGGGCCATGGGTCTAACACAACACAAGAACTCCGTACCAACTATACAAGAAATTTCGAATGTCCTCCTTCTTGGGGGCCATATTGGAAGGGAGGGGGCTGGACTATGCCCTGTAAGGGGTCATTCAAATGTCCAGGGAGATAGGACCGTGGGCATAAACCACGATCCATCTCCAGAATTTCTTGATTCCATAAAGAAAGAGTTTGACATCCAAACACCCAATTCCAAAGGGCTAGATGCAGTTGGTTCCGTGAAAAGCATGTTGCTCGGTGAATCCAGAATATTCCTTTCAATGGGTGGAAATTTCCTCTCTGCAATGTCCGATACAAACGCTACTGCTAATGCGATACGAAACTGCTCTTTGACAGTACAGATTTCAACCAAGCCAAATCGATCCCACCTTGTTACTGGGAAGACTGCAATCATCCTTCCATGCCTAGGTAGGACCGAAAGGGACGATACTGGAATTGGGAAACAATTTGTTACTGTAGAGAATTCCATGGGCGTAGTGCACAAATCAACAGGGACCAGAAGGCCAGCTAGCAGGAGCCTGAGGTCAGAGTGCGCTATTGTGTCGGGAATAGGCATGGCCATTCAAGAGAAACTTGGAGTTTCTGAAATTCCTTGGGATGACCTAATCGCAGATTATGACAACATTAGAGATAGGATTGAGAGAACAATTCCTGGATTTAACTCATACAACGATAGGTGCCGACAGGACGGTGGATTCTATCTTCCAAATCCTCCTCGAGACTCGAGAATATTTACCACCAAAACAGGTCTAGCAAATTTCATTTCACAGAATCTAAATCCAATATCCTGTGAAAAGGGCAAGTTCCTGATGATGACTATTAGATCTCATGACCAATACAACACAACAGTATACAGCACGAATGATAGGTATCGTGGAATCTATGGTGGACGACGTGTTGTTCTAATGAGCAGGGCGGATATGGAGTCTCATGGCTGGAAAGAGTTTGAGGAGGTAGCAATAACATCGCGATTCGAAGGTAAAGACGTCACTTCGGAAAGGTGGAGAGTAGTTGAATACGATATTCCTGAAGGAAATGTGGCAACATATTTTCCCGAAGCCAACGTCCTAGTACCCCTAAATAGCGTTGCAGACAAGAGCAACACGCCAACTAGCAAATCGGTAGTCGTGAGTATATCATCTACCTAATCGAACGTGCCTGACGTTTTACCTGCTCCCTGGATAGTACTCTACATCGGCTAATTTGCTTCTCGCAAAGTTCAGATTCCGACTTTTCAAGGCCCCTATCCAATGCCTGAGAGAAGCACTTGATTGCATCCTCAAACATTTCGACAGCGGCATATGATGAGCCCATATTGAATAGAGTCCTGCCACTAACGGAGCTTGGATCTAATTCGATCGCTGTGTGATAAGCGACAACGCTCTCAGCGAATCGGCCAGCGTTGTACAATGCATTCCCTCTACCGTTCTGTGCTTTGACCTTCAGCTCAACCTCACTGGACGGGCACCCGCCAATGGCTTTCTCGAAGCTTGATAGGGCATCGTCGTTTTTTCCTTCGTTGAGCAGATTTATCCCCATATTATACCATCCAAGAGAGTCTTCGAGGTCTCCTCTTTCCTCTATCTGAGTAGATGTTCGGACCTCCTCTGCAGCTATTAGCAGCATTTCTCCATCATCTATTTCAGAATCCGGTTCCACCGAAACTTGTTCTGGAGGCTGTAATTCGATTTCTTCGGCCCTCTTCAGGCACTGTTCGGCGCGGTCATCATAACCAGCTGATCGCAACGCTTCACCGAGCCCCCTCCACACTTCAGGAGAGTTCGGAGACTGTTCTAAAAGCCCCTTCCAAATAGAAACTGCACTGGAATGGTCCCCTGATGTTGACAATGTGCGAGCCTCGTCGAATCTGCTGAAATCATCATTTTCTTCTAACGCAGAAATTTCTAGAGCATGATCTTCAGATTCATCATTTATTGGCTTGGATTCTATAAATACGCGTTTGGGAGCGTCCGGTTTGTAATTAGAAGCAATGGTAGAAAGCTTCTCATCGTATTCAAGATGAACAAGTGCCTTTTTTGCATATTCCCCGGCTTTTTGTGGTTGTTCTTTGGCTAATAGATAGGCTAGATTAGCGAGAGTTGGAGGGTGCTCAGGAAATATTTCGTCGGATTTAGAAAAGGCCTCAACTGCATCTTTCAATGCACCTGTCTTGCTATACAGGACTCCAAGACAGTACCAAGCTGTAGCATTTTTATTGTCCAAACTTATTGCAACGAGATATGTTTCAATTGCTCCAGGGAAATCCCCGGCTTCGGTTAGAGATGTTCCTCTCTGTAAAGCATCAGATAGGTCACTCATATTCATCTCGAAAAAAACACGATGAATAAGTATTCTGAATTATCGTGGAAAGGTACAATTGAAGACTGCTTGCCATCTGAGTGTACCATGGGCGACCCGATAGTTGTGATGGGGATTTGCGGCTCATATGATCTAGACTCTGCAAACGGCAGAATGCTCGAGCTAATTCTAAGAGAATGCAAAAGTCTCGGTGCGCATACAGTAGTCTGGGACCATGGCAAAAGGCCATTGCCGCTAGTAGGTGCAGAAGGTTCGTGGGATGACTCTAACGTCAAAGACTTTCAAGAAATGGCTGTTTCAGCAGATGCTTTCGTCCTTTCTAGTCCGGAATACCATGGTACAATGAGTGGAGTTATGAAAAATAGCCTTGACTGGCTTTATTCCAAACATACATCGGGTAAAGTGTTCGGATTGGTTTGTACACTGGGTGGACAGGCAAGCAACAACACCCTAAACCACATGAGGATAGCAGCAAGATGGATTCATGGTTGGGTAATCCCTGAACAGGTAGCTGTACCCCATATCAAGAGTGCTTTCGACGATGATGGAGAGCTACTGAGTAATGAAATAAATGAGAGGATTCTTTCCATTTCGTCATCCTTAGTTGAAAACACTACCAAACTGAGGAGGTAGTTGTGACTACTGAAACACTCACATCTGAAATCGTTTACTCTTTATTGTTGATGTCTCTCTCTGGTTTGTCCGCTTGTTGGGCGAGATATATCCTAGAAAATAAGACAGTGGTCAGAGTTTCCGCGGCAGTTGGAGTCACTTCTGCAATTTTCATGATTCTAATGATTTACACTGAGGGTTGAAAATGAGCACGGACATTTTTCCAGTAAGATGCCAAGTTGAGTGGAGTCGAATTGATCATGAGTGTGTTGAAATAATTCTGGATAAAAAACTAAGCAAGATAGAGGAAAAAATTGCGAGAGCAATCGGAGCTCCGACAATAGTTAAACGACCAATGGACGAAATGAACAGTGCACTATGGCTAATGATGGACGGAACACGGGAAATTGGTCGTATTGTAGAGGAAATGGGAGCTATGTTCGAAGAGAAGATCTCTCCTGTGAATGAAAGAGTCAGTAAATCTATTGCTAATTTCGTAGAGTTGGGTCTAGTAGTTTTGACTCGCCGATGTGATGATTTTGATTGGGACATAGGGCCATCTGTGGCCTAGTCATTCATCATCCACAGATGCTCTTATTCCCTCGTTGAGATTCTCTCTGTATCTAGCAGAAAAGTAGATCATGAGAGGAATTACCAGTACTAGGAAAAAACATCCCACCAAGGCAGAGAAGCTGTAAACGGTCTCTTGTACTGGGTCAAGCTTGAACTTCTCAAGATCGACTATCTCGTGAGACGAAAACTCAGATTCTACCAACATTCCTGCGCTAGAAGTAGTTTGACCATCACTCACTACTTTGATCTTCCATGTGATTGTCTTTTTTGCACTCGAAACCAGATTGTTTGCCTCTTCTTGGGCACTTTCTATGTTGTCACTCTCGAGATACCCCTTTCCCTTGATCGGCAAGTCCAGAGATACCCGTCCCCTGAGAGTCCCAGAACCGTCGATCAGTTCCATCGAGTGAGATCTGCTATATTCACAGGTTTCCAGGATGTCAGAGTAATCGGAATTGGGTTCGTTACAGATATAGCTCTGATCAGTTAGACCTAGATTAGGTGAGTGAGACCAGTTGGAACCCTCCGCTTCGACTATTAGCGTTGAGTCTGGAGGCGCTCCGTCAACCGAGAAGTTCACCCATGTTATCGCATCTGTTGTAGTGTAGTACCATTCAGCATCACCATCCGTCTCCGCTGTAAGAACCATGGATTTATGCTCGTTTGTTGTAGTATATCCATAGTACTCGGAATCTACAGTATTAGAGTAAACAGCGTAACCAAGCAGGATAATCAAAGTTAATCCGGTTCCAATCATGGTGCGTAGCATGTTGGGATTCTTGGAGAGCGATCTCTTCACGAAATATCCAGATGGCACGAATTTTTCAATGCTTGTTGGGTACCGACACACATTGGGAAAATGAAAAACGTCACATCACGGTTAAATACAGTCTGTTGGACGGCCGGGACGCACAGGTGAAGGCATGACCACGTACTATGACGTTCCAGCGGACCTACTTATCCCCAGGCTCGCTGATAAGTTGAGATCTTATGACAAGATTTCTGCACCTGATTGGGCTTCCCAGGTAAAGACTGGGACCCATAGGGAAAGGCCACCAGTTCAGGAAGACTGGTGGCATACCAGAGCAGCATCGATACTCAGGAAAGTCGCAATTAAAGGTCCAATTGGAGCTAATCGAATATCACAAGAGTTTGGAGGCCCAAAGGATAGAGGAGTGAAAAAGAACAAGGCCGTTGCAGGATCGAGGAACGTAGCTCGGAAAATTCTCCAACAATTATCTGATTCGGGTTTGGTAGACAACTCGGTAAATGCAGCAGGAAATGTGAACAAGGGGAAAGTAGTTAGCTCCACTGGGCAAGGTCTTCTGGATGAGGTCGCTCATTCTGTCAGAGGAATTGCAGAAGAGAGGTATCCTGGATTGGAAAGGTATTGAGGAATTACTATGGCAAGGAACAAACCATTCGCCAAGAAGAAGCGTTTGAACAAAGTTACAAAGCAAAACAAGAGGGTTCCAGTTTGGGTAGTTATGAGGACGAACAGAAAGACGAATTCGCACCCTAAGAGGCATATGTGGAGACGCTCAAAACTACAGAGGTGAGTAAATGGCAGAGGTGAAGGAGATAACCATTCCACTGAGAGCTGCATGGAAAGTTCCCCGGACTAGCAGGGCCAAGAGGGCAATGGCTGAAGTTAAGATTCATGTTTCCAAGCACATGAAGAGAGGAGAGGACGAGGAAATCTGGATAGATGAGTCAGTCAACCATGCCATTTGGGCCAGAGGTATGCAGAATCCACCTAGGAAGATAAGGGTAGTCTGCACTCGCGAAGAGGGTTTTCCCCTGGAAGTAAAACTATTGGAGGATTGAAATGGGCAATATCAGACCTTCGTTTATCAAGACTAGGGCACTAAGGCTAGTCGAAATGTATCCTGATCAATTTACCGATGATTTCGATACAAACAAGCATCTCGTATCCGAGTTCTCCGATGTTGGAAACAAGAGGATGAGAAATTGGATCGCAGGGTACATCACTCGCTACAAGCAACGCAGGGTAGACTAGCGCATCACTCTTCACCGGCAACTCTGCCGATAGGTCATGGGCGACAGGAGGTCAGATAATCTACCCTCATTTTCTAATAACGTATGTGTAGTCCTTGTAAACCCAGAACACGATGGTAACATCGGTGCAGTGGCGCGTACAATGCTAAACTTCGGCATCAACGATCTGCGGGTAGTTGGGAGGTCGGGGCTTTGGTCCGAAGAGACAAGGAGGAGGGCAAAGAACGCCCAAGAAGTTCTTGACCGCTCCAAGAATGTGGATACGATTGAGGAGGCTCTGAAGGACTGCTCATTGGTAGTAGGCACCTCAGGGAAGAGGGAGGATGGGGACAGGACATCGATGAGGCACTTCCTAGTTCCCGAGGAGCTTCCAGATAGGCTTTCTGGAGTAGATGGAAGAGTAGCTATCGTCTTCGGGCCAGAAGGAAAGGGCTTACTTAACGAACAGCTGTCAATGTGCGACTTGCTCGTTACGATACCTACTTGGGAGGGATACCCGATTCTAAACCTAAGTCACGCCGTATCAATAATCTGCTTCTCTTGGTACGTAAACTCGGACGCTTCTATAACTCCAGGTACTGGAGGAAGGCTTCTTGATCCTAATCTGAGGGACAAGCTTAGGGCCGAGGTGAGTAGGCTTGTGGATTCCATGCCAACGAAGGAACACAAACGAAAGGGGATAGAGGAGACACTGCTGAGAGTCTTATTCAGGGGGCTCCCAAAGGACGACGAAATACACAGAATATTAGGTGTCATTACTGGGGCTGCCGACTCATTCGAGAAATCCTGATGCGTACTTTTCTATCAATTAGGTCAGTCCTATGCCGGGATCCAGCTAGCCCATGACTTGGGAGTCTCCCTCACGTGGAATGCCCTAAGTATCAGCGAGTTGCCGTATGATGACGTTATATGAGGCTCCACTCTTTCGTACGCCCACTTAGCGAGGTTCTCAGCAGTAGGAACGAACGGAAGGATGACGGTCCTGTGTCCTTCGGCCATCATATTTAGGGCATTCAAAGCCTCCTCGTCGCCCTCAAAAACCAGGAAAGCATGGTCGACAATGTCATGAATATGTTCATTGAGAATCTTTGAGACATCGGAGAAGTCCATCAGCATGCCCTCCTCTGAGACTCCCTTCTCGGTTACAACATCGCCCTGCAACTCGACCTCCCATCTGTATCTGTGTCCGTGCATATGCCTGCATTTGCTTGTGTGGTTCGGAACCCTGTGTCCGGTGTCTGTCTCGACCCATCGGCGTATCCTATTCGTCATTATCTGCCTCCATTTCAAAGTCAATGCTAGCCGAGTTAATGCAGTACCTCTCTCCACCGAACTCTAAAGGTCCGTCGTCGAATACATGACCTAGATGGGCATCACAGGAGCCGCACCTCACCTCGACCCTTAACATTCCAAAGGACCTATCCTCTAGCCTCCTTATTCCCGCGTTTTCGTCCTCTGTGTGGAATGCGGGCCATCCACATCTCGAGTTATACTTCATCTCGGAGGTGAATAGCAGATGTCCACAGCATATGCATAGGTAGTCTCCCTTCCTGTCCTCCAGGTAGTGGATACCGGTGTTGGGAGGCTCTGTGCCAGCCTCTCTAGTCACGTGGTATTGCAATTCTGTCAGTCTCGTTCTCCATTCCGCATCCCTCTCATGGTGAGGTCTAGGAAGCTTGTAACCCATCACAGACACTTCCTATCCTGTTCCAATGCATACTCTAGCACTCTTACCCAATCGTCCACGTATTCCAAAGGGTCCTTTCTACCTATTCTATGGAACGCGAGAACCCGCTCAACATCGGCACCGGACCTTCCAGAACTTCTACCTTGTTTATCCGGATTGTAAGAGGTATTGGTATTTGCAAGAACGGTGTCGAAATCTATCCCAAGAGAACGGCAAGATTCCAAGGCGTCCTGAAGTATAGTCGCCTTGTCCCCAGAAATGTATGGGAGGTAGAAGGAGACTCTCTCACTACCCCAGTTACCTAAGGAAAAAGATCTCTCAAGAGACTCGTAGAATTCCGGCCTGCAGTCAGGATAGATTTCGCGATCACCGCTATGGACCCCCAAGGCAATCCTTACATCGCAGTCCTCTGATATCGATGTACTGAGGGCGTGACCGTATAGTATAGATGAGAAAATAGCATTCCTATTGGGAACAACTGTCTGCTTCATCTGCTCAGACTCGTAGTGACCCTCTGGTACGTCAATTTCTTCACTGGTCAGAGCAGAACTAAGAGATTTCATTGCGGACTTCAAGTCCACTACAATGTGCTCCGCTTCGTACCCCTTATTGGAAAGGTAGGATATGTTGTCCCTTGCACGTTGTATCTCAATCGAGTGCTTCTGACCGTAATCGTATGATAAACAACTCACCTTCCCTCCCTCAGCAATAATCCTCAGCAGGAGGCATGTGCTGTCCATGCCTCCTGAGAGAGAGATAACCGACCTGGTCATAGAACACCCATCCACTTGTGTGTCTGCAAGCTCAGTCGCCATCCGGGGCTATCCTTGACAAGTCTCTCAACTACCTGGAAACTCTTGCCATTCTTCTCGACAGAATCATCTTCGACATAGCATGGCTGGATGTAGTGATGTGTGAATCCTTCTCTCAACTCGTCATACATTGCCAAGTCCTGTCCGCAATACACTACTTTGAGTTCGTCACCAGTACGCTGCTTTATGGAGACATTAGGGTACAACTGATCCTTGGGACTCACGCAAATCCAGTCGATAATGGAGTCTACGGGCATTGTTCCGTTGGTCTCTATCGACAATGAGATGCCGTGGTCCTTCAGCCTTCTCCCAATGGTAGACAGGTCCTGCATTGCAGGTTCCCCACCAGTGAAAATCACCCTATCACATTCGTAATCGAGTACTTCGTCAACTATCGAGTCTATATCCAACTCTTCGAAGGACATGAAGTCGGTGTCACACCAATCGCACCTGAGGTTACAGTTTCCAAACCTAATGAAGACATGGGGAATTCCGGAGTGGAACCCCTCTCCCTGAACAGAGTGGAATATCTCGACGATTGGGTATGTTTGCAGAAGTTTCACCCCTGCACCGCTGAGCTTCTTATTAGTTGAAGTACCTCAGATCTAGCCTCTGCTCTGTCGAAGAACACGCCTCGCATAGCACTGGTAGTCATTACTGCACTCTGCTTCTTTACACCTCTGCACTTCATGCAACCGTGTTGTGCCTCAAGAATTACCGCACAGCCCAAGGGTCGTAAATTATCCACGATATCGTTGGCTATAGATTGAGTAATTCTCTCTTGGTTCTGGAGTCTCTTCGAATGCATGTCGAGAAGTCTCGCAAGCTTGCTAATACCAACTATTCTATCCACTGGAATGTAAGCAATATGGCCCCTTCCGGAAAACGGCTGGAGGTGATGCTCGCAAGTACTGTGAAACTCCATATCCCTTAGCAGGACGATTCCATCATAGCCTTCAGCGTTGAATGTGGAGTCTAGGATTTCGTTAGCATCTTGAGAATATCCGCAGAATATCTCATCATATGACTGAATCACCCTTTCAGGAGTCTTTTCCAATCCCTCCCTTAGCTCCGGTCCGCATTTCTCTATGTAACGTACTAGAATACCTATGGCATCTATTGCTTCATCTCTTTGTGGAGGATCTATTCTTTCACCTCCCGTGCCTTGCGTCTATTTCGTCTAGTTGATCCAACATCTTCCTACATGCGGTCCTAATTGCATCGGAGAGACTGACGAATTTCTTCGAGTCCCCCACATGTTCCTTCAAGTCGGATACTATCTCGTTGGGCATGTCTAGACTTATCTTGGGCATGCTTAAGCGTATGTTACTATGGATATAATATTACCTGAGTAATACTTGAGTATTATTTTCTCAATTCCTCTACCTTCTCGTCCATACCAGGATATTTTTCCTCGAGCAACAGAGCCCTTGACTTTAGACCGTCTAGTTGAGCGACTGCTTCAACCTCAGAAATCCCTTGGGAAATCAGATTCAGTAGAAGTGTCAAGCCCCCTTGAATCGTGCCTGCGTCTAGGAAAGCATCATTAGAAATCTTCCCGGTTGCCCTCAAAACTTCAAGGGAGTCCCTGACGAAATCCCTTTCTGCCTCGATTGCTGCAAATGAGGAGCTATCCAGCAATTCTATTCTACTCAACGTACTAATCATGATATTGCGAAAAAGATTTGCTTTTTGATGATTCTCACTTGATTGATTCTACCAGTTCAATCAATACTCCACCAGCAGAAGAAGGGTGGACGAAGGCAATCCTTTGTCCTTCTGAACCAATTGTGGGATTTTGAGATACCATTTTTACCCCTATATCGAGCAAATTAGAGATTGTTTCCTCGATATTTTCCACTAGGATGGCGATCTGCTGGACTCCGGGGCCGTGCCTAGAAATGAACTTCCCCACGGGAGTTGCATCTCCCAATGGCTCTAATAGCTCGATTTTTGTATTGGAGCTTCCATGCATAAATCTGATCTTCACTCCCTGTTCCGTATTTGTCTGGTCCTCGCCTGGCGTGAATCCCAGAGTAGACCAGATTTGTTGAGACTCATCGAGTGATTTGGTAGCAATACCGATATGGTCTACTGTTACATCTGACATTCAAACACCACTGGGGGCTACCCAAGTACCAAATTCTTCCCTGAGGATTGAATTTATCTCTCCTACGGTAGCTTCAGCCTTTACTGCACTGATTATTGGATCCATCAGGTTAGAGTCGCTTCTGCAGCATTCTCTAATTTTTAGAAGAGAGTCAGCTACGGCTGAATAATCGCGATTTTTCTTCATCTCGGATAGGTTAGAGGCCTTTCTAACGGCTTCTTTGGTATCCAGAACTAACCCTTCGAAATCTGGGTTTCCTTCGTCCACGTGAGAATTGACGCCTACAACTAGTTCCTCGCCCCCCTCCACCCTTCTTAGTTGGTCCCAGGCACTTTCGTGAATGATTCTCTGCTGAAGACCAGCCTTCACACATTCCATTGCACCGCCCATTGACTCTATGTCATTGATCAAAATTCTAGCATCTTCAATTAGTGAATCTGTTAGTGACTCAATTACGATAGATCCTCCCAGAGGATCTATGTGATCCACTACACCAGTCTCTTCAGCGATAATCTGCTGTGTTCGAAGAGCGATTCTAGCAGATTCGTCTGTAGGCAATCCAAGTGCCTCATCGAAACTGTTTGTGTGAAGAGATTGAGTGCCTCCGAAAACTGATGATAGTGCTTGATATGACACTCTAATTGCGTTGTTCATGGGTTGTTGTGCAGTGAGAGTGACTCCTGATGTTTGAGTATGGAATCTCAGTTGGGATGACTTAGGATTGGAAGGTGAAAATTCGTGTTCAACCATCTCATACCATAATTGTCGAGCAGCTCTGAACTTACTTACTTCTTCCAAGAAATTGTTGTGGCAAGCAAAGAAAAAAGAAATTCTTGGAGCGAAATCATCAATGGCCATTCCTTTGCTTATCGCCTCCCTAACGTAGTGTATCGCATTCGATAATGTAAGAGCGATCTCTTGAGTAGCAGTGCAACCGGCCTCCCTCATGTGATAGCCGCTAATTGAAATCGTGTTCCACCTAGGGGTATTTGTTTTGCACCATGACATAAGGTCTGTAGTCAGTCGTATTGATGGATTCGGAGGGAAAATGTACAGTCCCCTCGATATGTATTCCTTGAGAATGTCGTTCTGCACAGTTCCTGAAAGCTCTGACCTTGGTACTCCCTTCTCTTCTGCAACTGAAACGTAAAGGGCGAGAAGGGTGGTTGCCGGTGCGTTAATTGTCATTGAGGTCGAAATAGATGCCATGTCAATGCATTCGAACAGCTCCCTCATGTCATGAATGGAGTCAATTGCCACGCCGACCTTGCCTACCTCACCTGAAGAAAGTGGATCATCTGAGTCTAGTCCTAATTGTGTAGGTAAATCGAAAGCGATGGAGAGCCCGGTTTGTCCGCTTTCCAACAGGCTCCTGAAACGTGAATTTGTGTCCTTGGGAGATGAGAAACCAGCATACTGCCTCATTGTCCACAATCTATCCCTATACATGCCTGGGTGAATCCCTCGTCTGTAGGGAGGAGTTCCTGACGACCCCAGCGTTCCAGAATCTTCGGAAACTTCGTTTGTTGGCATGTATCTTCCAAGGGGTTGCATGCCAAGAACCATTCTCAGACTATCGGCGTATCGTGTATGAGTCTACTACGCCTTCCAGAGATGTCATTTGATCATTATCGATAACGCCTTCTTCTAGCTTCTCTTGCAAGAACTCCTTGGCTTCCTTAGTCGTCTGCCTCTCGCCGCGCGCCCATATTGTTGCTAGAAGGTTGGAACGGTACTCTTCAGAAACCCCAATTTCCACTAGGAGTCCTCGCATCTCGTACTTGTATTCCATGTGTTTGCTTCTATCTAGTCTTCTAGCCCTATTTGCCGGCTGATATGATGAGGTCTTACTACGGAATTTTCTCTGAGGTTTCTTCTTTTCATCTGGAGTTGCCTTTTTCTTAACAAGGTTCGTTTTTTCTTCCACGGCGGCAAGAGAAGCCTTTAGCATGCTATCTTCAATTATCTGCCTGGCCTTGAGGCTTTTTCCTGAGTCTTCTACTTGTGGTTCTTCTTCGATTGGAGCTGTGGCTTGCTTCTTTTTCGGCTTGGGGGGCTTTTTCTCTGGTATGTCGCTTTCGACGCCGGTATCTCCTAGAATTTGATCCTGCAATATTACTTCGTCTTGTTGTTCTTGATGTTGTTCTTCTGAAGTTGCTTCGATCTCTTCGGATTCTTCCTCAATTAGGTCTTCGACTTGTTTTTTCGGTAAGGGTTTGGGTTGGGCTTTGGGTTTTGGTCTAGAGCCCGGTAAAGATGGGGGGGCTGCTCTTGGTGATCTAGACTTCGGTGGTTTTGACTTAGAAATACTGCTACCTTGTGTTTTGGAAGGGGCTTGAGAAGTGGCTCCGAAGATGTTCTTCGGAGCTGCCTTCTTTCTTCTCCTTCTCTGCACCGTCTAATCAATCCTCATCCAACCGGCCCTACTGACTCTCATAAGAGTTCGCGATACTACGACCATACGACTGCTGTGTTGTCGGTCCTGAGTGATGGGTCAATACCGCTATCCATAATTTCTGTTTCTATACCACATTCAAGCATTCTACGACCCAACTCAGCTATCATAGTTCCATTGTCAATACAATAAGGCTTGTCTGGCCAGAAGCATTCTGCATCCCTTTCTTCGCACATGAGTTGGCTCATTTGTCTGAGTCGCTCATTGCAGGCTACACCACCTCCGAGCAGTAGTTCGTCCTTTCCAGTGTGGGCTAGTGCTCTCTCAGCTACCTCCACACAAGTCGCGAAGGAGTGTTCCTGGAGAGACCAGCAGACCTCTCCCAGGGAGTTCCCATCAACTATTTTTTGTACTGCTGATGTGAGCATTCCGGAAAATGCCAAATCCATGCCATGGACACCATATGGGAGAGTTGTGTCATCTAGGCTCGCATTTCCATTGCTAGAGTAATCGCTCGCTAATTTCTCTATTTCTGGACCACCTGGGAAAGGTATGCCTTGAGTTCTAGCGAACTTGTCAAGCATATTGCCGATTCCGATATCAAGCGTTTCTCCTAGAACACGATATCTGCCGTCTGCTCTTGCGATTACTTGGGTATTCCCGCCACTCACATAGAGTAGTACTGGGTCTTTGCACCCAGTTTGATTCCTACCTACCTCAATGTGAGCGACACAGTGGTTAACACCCAAAAGTGGGACTGAGAGTCTTGTCGACAGTGTTCTTGCTACAGATGCACCTACACGCAGGCATGGTCCGAGACCCGGGCCCTGACTGAATGCTACTGCAACAACAGATTCCCATGAAAAATCTTCACTATTTGCTAATCTTTCAAGCAAAAAAGAAGTCTTCACAGAATGATGATCTGCGGCCTCTCTAGGATGGATTCCCCCCTCTTCAGGACGATAAAGGGATGAGAAAGAGGGGAAGAGTTCGCCTCCTGTGCTTACCCTTCCGAATGAAAAGGTGTGAGCAGTGCTTTCTATACCGAGAATAATGCCTTCCACGTACTCGGCATGAGCGCGGGTTCTTTCAACTATCGGAATTTGGGGGCCATTATGAGGACTATATTGCACAACTGTGGCGAGATAGCGCACCTGTCTACTGGTGACGATGAAGATCCCCTATCAGGGGAGAGACTGCTCGATAGGGGATTATTGATTCACTCGCCGGGCATGGCTATCATGATTAACAGTGGAGTCGTGGAGAGAGTCGCGCCTTCTGAGGAGATATTGTCCGAATATGCACCTTGGTATCCATCGACAAGTAGGACTGATGGAGTTGAGGTAATTGACATCAAGGGGATGTCAGTGGTGCCTGGCTTTGTTGACAGTCACACTCACCTATTGTGGGCTGGAGACCGTACAGAAGAGCTCTCTATGAGGATAGGTGGGAAGACTTACCGAGAAATTGCTAAATCTGGTGGAGGGATAATGAAGACAGTGCGCAACACTCGTAGTGCACCAAAACAGCATCTAGTAGAAAGTGGTATTTCACGAGCAGAGGAGTGTATGCACAATGGAACCACTACATTGGAGGCGAAGAGTGGATACGGTTTGGATTTAGATTCAGAGGTTAAATTGCTAGAGGCGATTTCTGAAATTGATCGTTCTACTAATCTAGACATTAGGGCGACTTGGCTAGGAGCTCATGACTTTCCTCCTGAGATGGGGAAAAGAGAATATGTTGAACACCTGATCACAGAACAATTGCCTGTAATTTCCGAGCTTTCCTTAGCAAAATGGGTGGATGTTTTCTGCGAGCATGGGTGGTTTACTAATGAGCAAACAGAGGACATAGTGAAAGCTTCCAAGTCTTTTGGCATGCCATCTAGGCTTCATGTGGATGAGTTCGTAGATAGTGGAGGGCTTGCTTTGGCTGCTGAGCTTGGGTCGCTTAGCGCGGATCACGTTGCATGTTCGAATGATGATTCTAGGGTAAGTGCTGCAGAATCGGGAACCGTGCAGACATTTCTGCCCGGAACTCCTTATGTCCTCGGTAAGAGTCTGGAGTTACCAATAAAAAAGTGTATTTCCGAAGATTGGCCTTTTTCAATTGCTACTGATTTCAATCCAAATTGTCCTATCACTTCGCTTCCATTGATTGGGAGTTTGGTTACACACAGACTGGGCGTTGATCCTATCGCTAGTTTGGTCGCAGTAACCAGAAACCCTGCTACAACAATGTTCGATGGTGAGGAGCCGAGAGGAATTATCGCAGAAGGAAGTATTGCAGACATGAATGTTCTTTGGTCCCCCTATGCTGCCTCATGGTGTCAGACACCCGGATCATCTCCCGTGAAAACTACAATCAAAAATGGAGTCATTGTAAATTCTAACAAGACTTATTGATTCTACTAGTGCTGAAGGTCTAAATCATTATTGTTAATTGATGAAATCATTACTATTGTTTGTAATTTGACGTAGATTCGAAAATTTCTGAAGAAATACCGTCGATTATTGTGCCGATAACCTATGTTATCAGAACATTATTTCATAATAAAATCGATAATATTCTCTCAGTCCAGCGATTTTACAAAAAATATCGAGTTTATCACTAATCCCCCTACTATGTGAAAAATTGAAGTCTTGAATGGCTAGGAGAGAGCATGGTGGCAGAACATAGCGGATTCTGCATGAAATGCAA
Source organism: uncultured Candidatus Poseidoniales archaeon (assembly GCA_964588055.1). Classification (GTDB taxonomy): domain Archaea; phylum Thermoplasmatota; class Poseidoniia; order Poseidoniales; family Thalassarchaeaceae; genus UBA36. The sequence continues at coordinate 15,790 of CAZPNT010000007.1, forward strand.
GACCTATGTTAGAGTCTCCGGGGCCGAGCTGATAAAGATGAGCAATGGTAGAACCAGGGTTGCTGGCACGTGTTCTATTTCGGGTTGCGATGGTAGGATCTCGAAAATTGTCTCATGAGCTTTCAGAATCATTCTTGAGTGCGAAACAATTCGAAGGAGAGCCGGGCTCGTGGTCTAGGGGTTATGACGTCG